>WRLJ01000076.1 GCA_009777685.1 Oscillospiraceae bacterium
AAGCGCAAGGACGGCGGGTACGGGATGATCAGCGGGACATAAAAAATGCCCGCGGGCGGTTGACGCGGGGGAAGGCGTTGTTATGGAACAGAGAAAATTTTTATTCATCGTCAACCCCGCCGCCGGGATGCCCGGGGCGCGGGAACACGCCGTCGCTCTCATCCGCGCGCGCTGCGCGGAGCTGAAGCAGCCCTGCGAGATGGTGTTCACCGAATACCCCGGCCACGCCGCCAAGCTCGCGCTGGAACATACGGACAAGGAAAACGACTGGCTGGTGTTCGCCTGCGGCGGCGACGGCACGCTCAACGAGGTCGCCTGCGGCGCGGTGTACCGTCCCAATCTGGCGATCACCCACATCCCCTTCGGCACGGGCAACGACTTTATCCGCCTGTTCGACGACCCCGCCTCCATCGCGCGGATGGACGTCCTGCGCGGCTACGACCTGCTGGAGACGGATATCATCAAGGCTGGGGACCGGTTTTGCCTGAACACCTGCTGCATGGGCTTTGACGCCCGCAGCGCGGACCGGATGCAGCTGTACCGCCGCACCAAGCGGATCAACCCAAAAATCCCCTATAATCTGGGCGTCGCCACGGCCCTGCTGGGCGGCCTGTCGCGCCGCTTCGCGCTGGATATCGACGGCGAAACCCTGGAGGGCCGCTACACCCTCGTGTCCATCATGAACGGGCGGTATTACGGCGGCGGCTTCAACCCCGCGCCCCACGCCGTGCCCGACGACGGGCTGCTGGATATCGTGATCGTCAAGGCCGTTAACCTCGTGCAGTTCTCGCGGCTGATTACCCCCTACGCGCGCGGCGAGCATGACAAGCTGAAGGACTTTTTGATCCTGCGCCGGGGTGTGAATGTCCGCGTCAAAACCGTAAAGCCCATCCCCATTGCCTTCGACGGAGAGATGGCGCACGCCGGGCAGCTGGATGTCACCGTTCTGCCGCGCCGCGTGAAATTCGCCGTCCCGAACGGCGTGAAATGGGTAAAACCGAGAGAAATATCAAGCATGGCGGAGAACGGGTGAGATATTTTCCTGCCAATCGTATTTTTGGGCAATTTCGGCCGGATTTGGCAAAGCACACTGCTTGCGCCGCGGCCGGATTGCCCTTATTATATGTATTAGCACTCTCGGGCTAAGAGTGCTAATGGAATGAATCAAGGAGGATCCAATGATGAAGCTGAAACCCATTGAGGACCGGATCGTCATTAAGATGGTCGAGGCCGAGGAAACCACCAAGAGCGGCATTATCCTGACGGCGGGCGCCAAAGAGAAGCCGCAGATCGCGGAAGTGATCGCCGCCGGTCCCGGCGGGACCGTGGACGGCGAGGAGGTCAAAATGCAGGTCAAGGCCGGCGACAAGGTCGTCACCAGCAAGTATTCCGGCACCGAGATCAAGATCGACGGCGAGGAATACATCATCGTGCGGCAAAAAGACATTCTGGCAATCGTTGAATAAGGAGGAAGAAAGATGGCTAAAGAAATTCTGTACGGCGAAAGAGCCCGTCAGGCGCTGGAGCGCGGCGTCGACCAGCTGGCGGACACCGTCCGCGTGACCTTGGGCCCCAAGGGCCGGAACGTGGTTCTGGACAAGAAGTTCGGCGCGCCGCTGATCACCAACGACGGTGTGACCATCGCCAAAGAGATCGAGCTGGACGACGCGTTTGAAAACATGGGCGCGCAGCTGGTCAAGGAAGTCGCCACCAAGACCAACGACGTGGCCGGAGACGGCACGACGACCGCCACCCTGCTGGCGCAGGCCATGGTCCGCGCGGGCATGAAGAACGTGGCCGCCGGCGCCAACCCCATGATCATGAAGAAGGGCATCGCCCAGGCTGTGGAGGCGGCGGTTGACGCCATCCAGAAGCAGAGCCAGTCCGTGGGCGGCAAAGAGGACATCGCGCGCGTCGGCACGGTCTCGTCCGGCGACGAGGTCATCGGCGCCCTGATCGCCGAGGCGATGGAGAAGGTGTCCAGCGATGGCGTCATCACCGTCGAGGAGTCCAAGACGGCCGAGACCTTCACCGAGGTCGTCGAGGGGATGCAGTTTGACCGCGGCTATGTGACGCCGTACATGGTCACCGACACCGAGAAGATGGAAGCCATCCTGGACGAGCCGCTGATTTTGATCACCGACAAGAAAATTTCCGGCGTGCAGGACATTCTGCCGCTGCTGGAGCAAATCGTGCAGACCGGCAAGAAGCTGCTGATCGTCGCCGAGGACGTCGAGGGCGAGGCGCTGTCCACCCTGATCGTCAACCGTCTGCGCGGGACCTTCATCTGTGTCGCCGTCAAAGCCCCCGGCTTCGGCGACCGCCGCAAGGAAATGCTGCAGGACATCGCCATCCTGACCGGCGGCGAGGTCATCAGCGACGAGCTGGGCCTGGAGCTGAAGGAGACGCGCCTGACCCAGCTGGGCAAAGCGCGCCAGGTCAAGGTCAGCAAGGAAAACACCATCATCGTCGACGGGGCCGGCAGCAGTGACGCCATCAAGGCGCGCATCGCGCAGATCAAGGCCGCCATCGAAATCACGACCAGCGACTTCGACAAAGAGAAGCTCCAGGAGCGTCTGGCCAAGCTCAGCGGCGGCGTGGCGGTCATCAAGGTCGGCGCGGCCACCGAAATCGAGATGAAAGAAAAGAAGCTGCGCATCGAGGACGCGCTGAACGCCACGCGGGCGGCGGTCGAGGAAGGCATCGTCGCGGGCGGCGGCGCGGTATACGTCGCGGCGATTCCCGCTGTGAGCGCTCTGCTCGACAAGGCCGAGGGCGACGAGAAAACCGGCATCCAGATCGTCGCGTCGGCCCTGAGCGACCCCCTGCGCCAGATCGCGGCCAACGCGGGTCTGGAAGGCAGCGTGATTCTGGACAAGGTCATTACGGCCAACAAACCCGGCTGGGGCTTTGACGTTCTGGGCGAGAAGTATGTCGACATGATCAAGACCGGCATCGTCGACCCGACCAAGGTTACGCGCATCGCGCTGCAAAACGCGGCGTCGGTCGCCTCGCTGGTGCTGACGACCGAGTCTCTCGTGGCCGATAAAAAGGAACCCCCCGCTCCGGCAGCGCCCGGCGGCGGCATGGGCGGCATGGACATGTACTAAACGCAACCGCAACAAACCCCCGCTGCCGGACGGCAGCGGGGGTTTGTTTGGCGGCGTGGCGTCCGTTGCGGATCAGCGGCCGGCATCCCGAAGGAGGGTTTTCTTCAGCTTGGCTTTATCCAGAGCGGCGGCGAAAACCAGGAACAGCACCGCGCTCCCCGCCGCCTGGAGGGTATCGCCGGGCAGTCCGGCCATCGCGCCCGGCCAGCCGAAAAGGATCCGTCCGGCCATGAAATAGCCGGCAACGGTGATCGCTCCGGCCGGAAAAACCATCATCGCGTTTCTCCGGGTCAGGATCGTATCGCTTTTCGGGGTGAACGGCAGGGTGATCAGCGCCTTGATCATCAGGGTCGGAAGGATGTAAACGGCATAGCCCCCCAGAGCGTCCGACAGCGCCCCGGCGACCGCCGCGGCCAGAGCCGCGTAAGGAAAGGGCAGGACGCAGGCGGCCAGATAGATCACGCTGTCCCCCAGGTGAAGGTATCCGTTTCCCACCGGAATTTTCCCCAATGACGTAAGCGCAAGCGTCATGGCGGCCAACACGGCGGACAGAGCCAGCCGCTTTATGGGACGGTTCATTGGATTTTGCCTTCTTTCCACACGGTTTTCCGGGTCATCCCGTCATCTGGGACGTATACAGCTTCCAATACAGCCCCTTTTTCGCCATCAGCTCTTCGTGCGCGCCCATTTCGGCGATCCGCCCGCTTTCGATGTAAAATATCTTCGTGCAGTTCTTGATCGTCGACAGCCTGTGCGCCACGATAAACGACGTGCGTCCCTCCAGCAGGCGCGCGATGCCGTCCTGCACCAGACGCTCGGTGTGCGTGTCGATGGAGCTGGTCGCCTCGTCCAAAATCAGGACGCGCGGGTCGGACAGCATGGTGCGGGCGAAGCTGAGAAGCTGCCGCTGGCCGGCGGACAGGCCCTCGCCGCGCTCGTCCACCCGTGTATGGTAGCCGTCCGGCAAGCGCTCGATAAACTCGTCGGCGTGGACCGCGCGCGCGGCGGCGACACATTCCCCGTCCGTCGCGTCCAGACGCCCGTAGCGGATATTTTCGATGATATTGCCCGAAAAAATGAAGGTGTCCTGCAGCATGATGCCCATCTGCCGCCGCAGGGAGGCAAGGGAGACCTCGGCAATATCATGCCCGTCGACATAGATCGTGCCCTCCGGCAGCTCATAAAACCGCGCCAGCAGGTTGATGATCGTGGATTTGCCCGACCCCGTGGGGCCGACCAGCGCAATGCTCTCGCCCTCCAGCGCCTCGAAGGTCACACGGTCCAGCACCGGCACGCCCGGCTCGTAGGAAAAACCGGCCTCCATAAACGTGATGTTGCCCTGCACCGGCGGCAAGGTGTATGCCCCCTCGCGGTCCGTGACCGTCACCGGCTCGTCGAGCACCTGAAAAATACGCTCCAGATACGCGACGGTGGTCAGCAGATTGTTGTAGATGCCGCCGAGGTTCTGGATCGGCCCCCAGAACATGCCGGTATACGCCGCCATGCCGATGACCACGCCCAGCTCCAGCCCTTCGCCCAGCATCGCCACGCCGGCCATGTAGATGGCCGCGACGACGACCTTGGACAGAAACGCCGTCGTCGGCCACATGCTGTGTACATAGCGCACGGCGGTCATCCAGTACCGCCGGTTTTCCTTCAGCAGACCGTCCATGATCTCCTCGTTATCGGCCTCGCGCGTGAAGGTCTGGGTCACGCGGACGCCGCCGACATTCTCGGCGAGGTAGGCGGTCATATTGGACTGCTTGTTGGAAAACCGCTGCCACGCCTTGCGCTGGCGGGGGCGGATGAAAAAGATGTACACCGAGAAGGGCGGCAGGCTGGCCAGCATGACCCACGTCAGCTGCGGCGAGGTCGTAAAGGCGAACCCCACGATAAACGCCAGCGACACCAGCTCCAGCACGATGTTGACCAAGCCGGAGGAGAGAAAGTCCGCCACGGCGTTAACATAGTTGACCACGCGCACGAGGATTTTTCCGGCGGGGCGGCTGTCGTAGTAGTCAAACGGGAGCCGCTGGAGGTGTTCAAACAGGTCTGAGCGGATGCGCGTGATGACGCCCTGCCCGATGGCCGCGCTCAGGCGGCTGCGCGCGCGCCGGCACAGAACGACCGCGACGCTGATGGCGATCAGGGCGCCGCCGACCAGCAGCATCCCGCGGATATCCTTCGCCGGGATCAGCGTGTCGATCACATAAATGGTCAGCTTGGGAACGATCAGGCCCAGCAGTACCGCCGCGGCGCTGATGAGAAAGGCGGCGGTCAGACTGCCGCGGTAGAGGAGTATGTACCGCATGGCGCGTTTGAGGTGCTTCCAGTCAAACGGGGCGTCCAGCTCCTCGTCCACGTTGAAGGTATTTCGTTTGGCCAAGGGAATCAGCCTTCTTTCGCGGCGAGTATAGCACAATACGGCGGGAAAAGCAAGCCCCAAAAGCGTCATGGCGGGGGAAAGAGTAGGGACTCCATATATGGCGTCCGCGGGCGGCCGGGACGGTCGCCCCTGCAACCGGCGTAAACCTTTAGATTGTACATTGTGCTACAGGACACGCCGCCACCCCCACACCCCCACCGCAAAAATATTTTCACAAATTTCAAAAAACCCCTTTGACATATCCAGTAGAACCCTGTATAATGAATATCGTACGGGAGTCGGCTTGCGCAAAACGCGCAAGACAGGGCCCCCGCGGCAGCCTTTGGTGCGTCCAACATCAAAGACCTGCGAAGGTGAAGAGCCCACCTTACGCAACCGTTTCCGGCGCCGCGAGCGCACACACATTATACACCCGGCGTACTTCTGTGTCAAGAGGGTGATAATGGCTCATCCGGGACGGGCAGTCCGCGAAGTTTTTCGCGCATGTCGTAAGGGAAAAGGCGGCGTTATGTCGCCCTCACCTGCGGCGTGCGCTTTGTTTTTGTGCAAAATTCCCGCGTGAGCCGGTTCCCGATCCCAAAAAAATAAAAGAAAGAGGTCATGTACATGAAAACGCGAATTTTATCCCTTGCGCTGGCGCTGCTCCTGGTCCTTGCATGTGTTCCGGCGGTAACAGCGAATGCGGGATATACCGAGATCGTGCCACCGAAGTATGACGATGTGTATCCTTCATGGATTTCATTTTGAAATCCGCTTTCTTAAAAAATGAATTTGGGTGCGATGCACATCGTACTCATCGGAGGGATAATCAAAATGAGAATCAATCCATGCCTTGTTCTCAGAACTGTGAGCAACCATTGTTTCCTGATTCCTGTTAGGAAAAATGAAATATCAAAAGAACCTATGTATATCAATGAAGTAGGAGCCTACATACTGAGAAATATAAGTTCTTGTCTTGATAATAACATTCTCATGCAAAATACAGCGGAGCATTTTAATATCGGTTCTGATGAAGAAGCGATTGAAAGCGTTGCAGAGTTTTTAGAAGAGTTAGTGTCAAGCCGAATACTTATTGAAGACGAGGTGTTAGTATGATTTATCCTGATAATTTTATTAAAGACGAGATTATAGGTGCTTTCATTGAGGAAAAAATAGGCGACAAACGCATCCCTATTTCTGCCGGGTTTGAATTGACTCCATTTTGCAATCTTAATTGCATCCATTGCTATTTAAGTCCATCAAGGAGAGCAAAGATACTCACAAATTACCAAGTGAAGAGAATATTGGACATTCTCTTTGAAAATGGTACGTTAAGCATATTTTTTACCGGAGGGGAAGTCTTAACAAGACATGATTTTAAGGATATATACATATACGCCAAGAAGAAAGGGTTTCTTGTTTCGATCTTGACAAATGCTACTTTAATGTCTGACGATATAATTGAATTATTTTTAGAGTATCCCATCGAGGAAGTGAGTTTCACCATGTACGGGAAGACACAGGAAACCTATGAATCAATAACAAGAGTGCCGGGTAGTTATCAAAAATTTATTCATGGGATGGAGTTATTACATAAAAATAAGATCCCATGCGAGTTTAAGACCGTAGGAATGAAACAGAATTTGCATGAATTTTTGGATATTGTTAGTCTA
>WRLJ01000077.1 GCA_009777685.1 Oscillospiraceae bacterium
TTTCAGCTCTTGAAAATCCAGCTTAGCCACCACGACGGCCATGCGCTCCTGGGACTCCGAGATGGCCAGCTCCGTGCCGTCCAGCCCCTGATATTTCACCGGCAGGGCGTCCAGAACGATTTCCACGCCGTCCGCCAGCTCACCGATGGCCACGGCCGCGCCCCCGGCGCCGAAATCGTTGCAGCGTTTGATCAGCCGGGTCACATCCGGATCGCGGAACAGGCGCTGGAGCTTGCGCTCCTCCGGCGCGTTGCCCTTCTGAACCTCCGAGGCGCATTGGGATACCGTGTCCGTGCCGTGGGTTTTGGAGGAGCCGGTGGCTCCGCCGATGCCGTCCCGCCCGGTGCGCCCGCCCAGCACCGCCACAAGGTCGCCGGGGGCCGGGCATTCCCGGCGCACCCGGGACGCCGGGGCCGCGCCGACCACCGCGCCCGCCTCCAGCCGCTTGGCGATATAGCCCTCATGATAGAACTCCCTCACATAGCCGGTGGCCAGCCCGATTTGGTTGCCGTAGGCGCTGAAGCCCCCGGCGGCGGCCGTGACGATCTTGCGCTGGGGCAGCTTGCCCTCCAGGGTGTCCTCCATCGGTTTTCTCGGGTCGCCCGCGCCCGTGATGCGCATGGATTGGTAGACGTATGCCCGCCCGGAGAGCGGGTCGCGGATCGCGCCGCCGATGCAGGTGGCCGCGCCGCCGTATGGCTCGATCTCCGTGGGGTGGTTGTGCGTCTCGTTTTTGAAAAACAGAAGCCAGTCCTCGCGCCCGTGCGTAAACTCCGCGTCCACCCTCACCGTACAGGCGTTGATTTCGTCCGAGAGGTCCAGCATGGGCAGCTTGCCCTGGGCGCGCATGGCGCGCGCGGCGGCGGCGGCGATGTTCATCAGCGTTACGGGCCGTTCGCCGTTGACCGACACAAACTGACGGAAGGCTTGCTCCACGCGCCTGTCGCGGATATCCGCCGATTGTATGGCGGTGTTAAAGGTCGTGTGCCGGCAATGGTCCGACCAATAGGTGTCCAGAACGCGAAGCTCCGTCAGGGTAGGGTCGCGGCGTTCGCCGCGGAAGCAGTCCCGGATCATCCGCATATCGGCCCGGGACATCGCCAGCCCGAGGCGAAGCCGCAGCGCGTCCAGGCCGTCGGCGTCCAGCGCGGTAAAGCCGTGTATGACGGGGATATCGCCGGGCGGGCTTTCGTCCCGCTGTGTCAGGGTGTCCGGCTTGCCCGGGGAGGCTTCCCGGCACTCCACGGGGTTAATCAGATAGGCCTTTACACGCTCAAAATCCGCATCGCTCACGCCCTCGACCGCGTACACCGCCGCCGTCCGCACGAGGGGCCGCCGGCCGCCGAGCAGCATTTGGATACACTGCGCGCACGAATCGGCGCGGAGGTCAAACTGGCCGGGCAGCGGCTCGACAGGCAAAAGCCGCGCGCCGTCCGGCAGGGGCGGCAGGTCGTCCTCATAGCAATCGTCGCACATCGGCTCGCTGCAAACGGTGTTCATCACCGGGGGCCAGCTCTCCTCCGGCAGGCCTTGCGCGTCATAACGGTGAAACAGCCGCACCCTTACGCCGGGCAGGCGCAGCACCGCCGACAGCTCCTTTTGAACGCCCCGCGAGGCGCTGTCAAAGCCGGGTCTCTTTTCCACATAGCAGCGGTAAACTGTATCGCGCAACTGTGTTCGCCTCATTTCCTGCTGTTGATGAATTGCTTCGCGGTTTCAATCGCCTCCCAAACGGCGCGCCCGGACGGGCCGCCCGGCAGGTCTCTCGCGTTGACGCAGGTCTCGACGGCCATCGCCCGGTAAACCGTTTCGTCAAAAAGCTCCGAGACCGCCTTCAGCTCCCCGAGAGACAGCTTTTCCAACGGAACCTGCTTGTCTATGGCGTACAGCACCAGCCTTCCGGTGATGTCATGCGCCTCCCGGAACGAAACCCCTTTTTTGACCAGCCAGTCCGCCGCGTCGGTGGCGTTCATATACCCGCCGAGGGCGCTGGCGGCCATCGTTTCCGTGTGAAACGAGAGACTCGCGAACATGCCGGTGAACACAGACAGGCATGACGTGACCGTATCGGAGGCGTCGAACACCGCCTCCTTGTCCTCCTGCATATCCTTGTTGTACGTCAGCGGCAGGCCCTTCATCACGGTCAAAAGCCCCGTCAGACAGCCGTAGACGCGCCCCGTCTTGCCCCGGATCAGCTCCGCCATGTCGGGATTTTTCTTCTGCGGCATGATGGACGAGCCGGTGGCGTAGGCGTCGGACATCCCGATGAAGTGAAAGGCGTCGGAGGACCATACAATCAGCTCCTCGCAGAAGCGGCTCAGGTGCATCATAATGAGAGACAGGCATGAGACGTATTCTATGCAGAAATCCCGGTCCGAAACGGCGTCCAGGCTGTTGGCGGTAATGGCCGCGAAGCCGAGCCTGTCTTTGACAAACTCCCGGTCGAGGGGATAGGTCGTCGCGGCCAGCGCGCCGGAGCCGAGCGGCATGACGTCGGTCCGCCTGCGGCAGTCCTCCAGCCGTTCGCAGTCCCGACTGAACATTTGGACATACGCCAGCAGATGATGCCCCAGCGTCACGGGCTGGGCCTTTTGCAGATGGGTATACCCCGGCATGACGGCGGCGGCGTGTTCTCCGGCCGTTTTCAGCAGGGCTTCCAGAAGGCTCAGGAGCCGCGCGCGCACCGTGTCGATCTCCTCCTTGACATACATCCGCATGTCCAGGGCGACCTGATCGTTGCGGCTTCTGCCGGTATGCAGGCGGCGGCCCGCGTCCCCGATGCGGGCGATCAGCTCGGATTCCACAAAGGAATGGATATCCTCGGCGCCGGCGTCCGCGGTCAGCGCGCCGCTTTCCATCTCCCTCAGGATTTCCCCCAGCGCCTGTACGATCGCGTCCGCGTCGGCCCGGGGGATGATACCCTGCCGGCCCAGCATTTCCGCGTGGGCGATGCTGCCGGTGATATCCTGGCGGTACAGCCGCCGGTCAAACCCGATCGAGGCGTGAAACCCGTCCGCCTCGCCGTCCGTTTGGCCTGTGAAACGCCCGCCCCACAGCTTCATAGCTCCCGCTCCTTTTTCATCAGGGCCCGAACCGTCATCGGAAGCCCGGTCAGTGTGATAAAGCCCTCCGCGTCCTTGTGGTCGTACAGATCGCCGGTGGTAAAGCTGGAAAGGCTTTGGTTGTACAGCGAATACGGCGAGGTGACGCCCGCGGGGATGATGTTTCCCTTGTACAACTTCAGCCGGACGGTCCCCGTGACCGTCTCCTGCGTCGCCTCCACAAAGGCCGCCAGCGCCTCCCGCAGCGGCGTATACCACTGGCCCTCATAGATCAGCTCCGCCAGCCGCTGTCCCGCGATCGCCTTAAAGGAAGCCGTCTGCCGGTCCAGGCACAGGCTTTCCAGCTGCCCGTGCGCCGCGTACAGGATCGACCCGCCGGGGGTTTCGTACACGCCGCGCGATTTCATGCCCACGACCCGGTTTTCCACCATGTCCGCGATGCCGACGGCGTTCCGGCCCCCGATGGCGTTCAGTCTCTCGATGAGCGCGGCGGGCCGGACGTCTTCCCCGTTGAGCCGGACCGGGACGCCCCGTTCAAACTCCAGCTCCGCGTATTCCGGCGTATCGGGCGCGTCCTCCGGGCTTACGGAGAGCTGCAGCAGGTGTCTGTAGTCCGGCTCCGTGCCGGGGTCCTCCAGCTCCAGCCCCTCGTGGCTGAGATGCCACAGGTTTTCGTCGCGGCTGTAGCTCTGGTTTTTGGCCATCGGAACCTCGATGCCGCGCGCCTTTAAGTATTCCATCGCGTCCTCGCGGGACTGGATATCCCAGAGCCGCCAGGGCGCGATGATCTTCAGCCACGGGGCGAACGCCTTGATCGTCAGCTCAAAGCGGACCTGGTCGTTGCCCTTGCCGGTCGCGCCGTGGCAGATCGCCGTCGCGCCCTCCGCGAGGGCGGTGTCGATGAGCTTTTTGGCGATCAGCGGCCGGGCGGCGGCGGTGCCGAGGAGGTATTTCCCCTCATACACGGCGCGGGCCTGTACCATCGGAAGGATAAAGCCGGCGGCGAACTCCTCCCGCGCGTTGATGACGTATACCTTGTCCGCGCCGGTTTTCAGCGCCTTTTTTTCCACGGCGGCATAGTCCGGGCACTGCCCCGCGTCGACGCAGCAGGCAATGATTTTGCACCCCGCGTAATTCTCCTTGAGCCACGGGATGATGGCGGTCGTGTCCAAACCGCCGGAATACGCCAGTACAATGCTTTCCATGTCTCATCTCTCCTGTCTGTATTATTGCACCGTTTTCGGCGCGGTGAACAGAGTATCGCCGCCCCGCGGCGCGTTGCTTAAAATGAGCTTCCGGTCAAACGAGGGCTGCACCGTATCGTCGCGGAAGGCGTTGACAGGGTCAAACGGGGGGCCTGGCCCCGGAACGCCCTCAAGCCCCGGCGCGTCCAGCTGCGCCATACTGGCGAGGATTTTTTCCAAATCCTCGGTCAGACGCGGTTTCTCCTCCTGGGTGAACGTCAGATAGGATAAATTCTCCAGATAGGCAATCAGCGCTTCATCAATGTGCACGGTGTTTTCCTCCCTTTGTCCGTCGTTTCGTCCGGGGAGCGCCCCCGCTTTATGCCGGCCGGCCGCCGGCGTCTTCCTCCCGCCTTGAGAGCGCCGCCCGCACCAGCCCCGAAAACAGCGGATGCGGTCTGTTCGGGCGGCTCTTGAATTCGGGATGGAACTGCACGCCGATGAAAAACCGGTGGTCCGGCAGCTCCACCGCCTCAACGAGGCTTCCGTCCGGAGACGCGCCGCTGACGGCAAGGCCGCCCTGTGTCAAACGCTCCCGGTACGCATTGTTGACCTCAAACCGGTGCCGGTGCCGCTCGCTGATTTCCTCCTGGCCATATAAGCCGGAAAGCCGGGAGCCGGGCGTTATCCTGCAGGGATACGCCCCCAGGCGCATGGTGCCGCCGCTGCCCACCCTCCCGGCCTGCCCGGGCATGAGGTCAATGACGCGGTGGGGCGAAGCGCCGTCAAATTCGCCTGAATTGGCCCCCGTCAAGCCGCATACATGCCTGGCAAACTCGATGACCGCGATCTGCATCCCGAGGCATATTCCCAAACAGGGAATATCGTTTTCTCTCGCGCGGCGGCAGGCGGCGATCATGCCCTCGATTCCCCGGTCTCCAAACCCGCCGGGAATGATCATGCCGTCTATGCCCGCCAGCAGGCTTTCCGCGTTCCGGCCCGTCACCTCGCCGCTGTCGATCCAGTGGATACGGATTTTCGCGCCGGCGCGGAAGCCCGCGTGGTTTAAACTCTCGATGATGGAAAGATAGGTGTCATGCAGGCGGGTATATTTCCCCACGATGGCGATGGCGGCTTCCCGCGCGCTCTCGCCGATGGTATCGACCATTTTCCGCCACTCGCTCAAATCCGCCTCGGGAACACTCAGCCCCAGCTCGCGGCAGACGACCGTGTCCAGGCCGTTTTGATGCAGCATCAGCGGCGCTTCATACAGGGAGGGGAGGGTGATGTTCTCAATCACGCAGTCGGGCTTTACGTTGCAGAACAGGGAGATTTTTTCTTGAATGCCGGCGCTCAGCGGCTCGTCCGCCCGCGCAATGATCACATGGGGGGTGATCCCCATCGCCTGAAGCTCTTTGACCGAGTGCTGGGCGGGCTTTGACTTATGCTCGCCGGAGGCTTTCAGGTAGGGGATGAGCGTCACATGGATAAACAGGCAGTTTTCGCGGCCCTTTTCGAGGGAAATCTGCCGGATGGCCTCTAAAAACGGCTGGCTCTCAATATCGCCCGCGGTGCCGCCGATTTCGGTGATCAATACGTCGGCGCGGCTGAGTGCGGCTCCGGCATAGATAAAATCTTTGATTTCGCCGGTGATGTGCGGCACGACCTGCACGGTGCCACCGAGATACCCGCCCGCGCGCTCGCGCTCCAGTACGCTCCAGTATACCCTTCCGGAGGTCAGATTGCTCAGGCGGGTCAGGTTTTCATCAATAAAGCGCTCATAATGCCCCAGGTCCAGGTCTGTCTCCGCTCCGTCGTCGGTGACAAACACCTCGCCGTGCTGAAACGGGCTCATCGTCCCGGGGTCCACATTCATATACGGGTCGAGCTTCTGCGCCGCCACCTTCAAGCCCCGCTGCTTGAGCAGCCGGCCGAGCGCCGCGGCGGTGATCCCCTTGCCAAGCCCGGAGACGACGCCGCCCGTTACAAAAATGTATTTTGTCATCCTCTCACTCCCATTCGACCGTCCCCGGCGGCTTTGGCGTAATATCATAGACGACGCGGCTGACGGACGGGATTTCGCCGGTAAGCCGCGACGATAGGCGGCCTAAAACCCTGTGCGGCAGCGGGGTGTATTCGCAGGTCATAAAGTCGTCCGTCGTCACGGCCCGGAGGGCGATGACAAAATGATACGTTCTGCCGTCGCCCTTGACGCCCACGGAGCGGGTGTCGGTCAGTACGGCAAAATACTGATCCGGCCTGCGCCTCAATCGGCGGATTTCCTCGCGGACAATGGCGTCGGCGGCGCGCAGAACCTCCAGCTTTTCCTCCGTCACCTCGCCCATGACCCGGATGGCCAGCCCCGGTCCCGGGAAGGGCTGGCGGTTGACCAGCGCCGCCGGCAGGCCCAGCGTTCTCCCGAGAACGCGCACCTCGTCCTTGAACAGGGTGGACAGAGGCTCCAGCACTCCGGTAAAGGCGAGCTTTTCCGGCAGTCCGCCCACATTGTGATGGCTCTTGATGGTGGCGCCGTATCCGCCGCCCGATTCCACCACGTCCGGATAGATGGTGCCCTGCGCCAAAAACGGAATGTCGCCGAGCTTGGCGGCCTCCTCCTCGAACACGCGGATGAACTCCTCCCCGATCCGTTTGCGCTTGCTTTCGGGATCGGTCACGCCCCGCAGCTTCGCCAGAAACCGTTTTTGCGCGTTGACGCGGATGAACCGGAGATCGCGCTTTGAAAACACACGCTCAATCTCGTCCCCCTCGTTCAGGCGCATAAACCCGTGGTCAACAAAAAGGCAGACGAGCTGCCCCGGCACGGCCCGGGAGAGCAGCGCTGCGCACACCGACGAGTCCACCCCGCCGGACAGGGCCAGCAGCACCCG
>WRLJ01000078.1 GCA_009777685.1 Oscillospiraceae bacterium
ACCTCCGCGCTCAGGGCGGCGGCGTTGCGTCCGGCCAGCGCCAGGGCGGCGCGGGAGAGGTCCGCCAGCGTGACCTCCGCTTCGGGGATGTGCGCCGCAATCGCCAGCCCCACACAGCCGCCGCCGCAGCAGAGGTCCAGCACGCGGGCGGTTCCGGAATGCGTCCCGGCGGCGCGCCGCCGGAGCGTCTCAATGGCCAGCTCGGCCAGGGTCTCGGTATCGGGGCGCGGGATCAGCGCGTCGGGCGTCACCGTCAGCCGGAGCCCGTAAAAGTCCCACTCCCCCAGAATATACGCCAGCGGCTCGCCGTGGATATGCCGCTCCGCCATGCGCCGCGCCCGCTCCGTATCCTCTTCGGAAACGGGTTGGTCCCCGCGCAGGGTCAGCTCGGTTCTGGAAAGACCCGAAACCGCCCGCAGGATTTCCGCGGCCGCCAGCTCCGGGGCCGGAACGCCGCGCTCCCGGAACGCGCCGCGCAGGGTCAGGTACGCGCCGCGCAGGGTCGTCACTCCCGGCCCCACTCAGCGTCGGCCTGCTTGGCGGGAATCACGCGGCTCAAGGCGTCAATGCCGACGGCGATCATGTCCCCGTCCGGCTCCTTTGTCGTGATGCGCTGAAGCCACAGGCCCGGCGCGCGCAGAAAGCGCGTAAAGCCGTTGTCGTGCGCTCCGATAAAACGGTTGATCTCGTAGGCGATTCCCGCCACAAACGGCAGAATCGCCAGCCGCGTGGCGACGCGGATCAGCGGGTGTCCCAGATCAACCCAGCGGGTCAGCACCAGTCCGACCAGCATGAAGGCCACAAGGCTCACCAGCAAAACCATGAGCAGAAAGCTCGTCCCGCAGCGGGGATGGAAACGCGGGAAACGCTTTACGTTTTCCGGCGTCAGCGGCTGCCCCGCCTCATAGCAGGCGATGGTTTTATGCTCCGCGCCGTGGTAGGCGAACACGCGCTTGATGTCCTTCATCTGCGAGACGGCCAGCATATACCCCACCAGGATCAGCACTCGCAGCAGCGTTTCCAGCAGATTGCGCAAAAACCCGTCGCCCGTCCAGCGGGCGATCAGCCCGCCCAGGAACGTAGGCAGCACGGTAAACAGCCCGACCGCCAGCACAAGCCCCAAGAGCAGTGAAATCACCAGAAGCCCCGTGTCGCTTTTCTTCGCTTTCGCCGTCTTGGCCCCGGCGGAGGGATCGCGCGGTTCGGGGGGCTCCGGGGTTTCCGGGGGAGAGTCCGCGTCTTCGGGCGTTTCCTCCTCCAGGACCTGCTCGGCGGCCCACATCAGGGTCTTCATGCCCACCGCCAGCGACACGACCAGCGACGCCGCGCCGCGCACCACCGGCAGACCCAGCAGCGCATTGCGCTCTTTCAGGGGGATGTACGGCTGCTCCTGAACGGCCAGCGTGCCGTCCGGGCGGCGGGCGACAGCGGCGACCTTGTCCGGTCCCCGCATCATGATGCCCTCAATCAGAGCCTGTCCCCCTATATTGGTACGGAACGCGCCGTCTTTCCGGCTGTCCTTCTGATCCATGTCAATCCTCTTTTCCGTCGTCTCCGCAGGCGCTATTATATCATGTCAAGCGCACCGGACGCAAATGAATTTCGTCCTCATGCGCTCTTCGCCGCAGGCGCTATTATATCAGAGTTTAATGTTCTTGACAAGAACAAATGAGAACCGGCAGGACAAGAGGATTTACTCTGCCCGTATATCCCGTCCGTAGGGCGCGATGCCCACATCGCGCCGTGGTTGCCCGTATCCCCTCCGTAGGGGACGCAGACCTCGGCGTCCCGCAGGGTTATCTGCAAACTTCGGGGAAAGGGTTTTCACCGTTTGCCCGTGCGGCTGTGGGTTTGGGTGGTGTTCAGGCATTTCCGGGGGAGGTCTCCCCCGGACCCCCCACTGGGGGACTTGGCAGTCCCCCAGCCCCCCTGCCGGTCATACGGGGGTTTTGTCTGTGCAAGACACGGCTGTTTACCGTAAGGGTCTTGTCTGGGCTGTCCTGGCCTCGGTTTCGGGTTTTCTCTCTTTTTGACTTGTTCGCACGTCCCGGCCATACCCTTGCACTTTCTTTGCTGTCTCCACAGGGAACTGCCCTAACCAACATGACATCTTTGTAGGGGCGGCAATCTGCCGCCCGTGTTTGCCGATGGATGGATGATTTCGGGTATGGTTGAATGCACGGGCACACGGAAAACCCTACGGCGTGTGCGGGTTGGGAAAACGGGCGGACGCGCAATGCGCGCCCCTACACAGGAAAACCCATCGCGGGGGCGGCCGCCCGCGGGGTTTTTGGGCATTTCCCCCTGTCCCGCGTTTTCTCTCTTTTTCGACGCCCCGCATCGCCTATAATGGCTTGTACACTTTTACATAAAGGAGCGTTATCTATGGAAATCCGATGGAGCGGCGAGGGACGGGAGCTGACCATCGCCCTGAGCGGAGAACTGGATCATCACACCGCCAAGGAGGTTCTGCACACGCTGGACGCGCTGATGGAGGAACGGCTGCCGCTGGACTGTACGCTGGATTTAAGCGGGCTGGAGTTTATGGACTCCTCCGGCATCGCCGTGATTCTGGGGGTGTACCGCCGCGTGTACGAGCTGGCCGGCGCGTTCCGCGTAGAGCGCGTCCCCCCGCAAGCCGCGCGCGTCCTCGGCGCCTCGGGCATTGACCGCATCGTGGAAATCAGAGGGGAGGCGGTGATATGAAAGCGCCGCTCAACGAGGTCCGCCTGCGGTTTCTGTCCCGTTCCCGCAACGAGGCGTTCATCCGCTCGGCCGTCGCGGCCTTCTGCGCGCCGGCCGATCCGACGCTGGAGGAGCTGGGCGATATCAAAACCGCCGTTTCCGAGGCCGTGACCAACTGTATCGTTCATGCCTACCCCGATTCGCTGGGATGGATCGCCGTGCGCGCGCGGCTCTTCGAGGACGGCCTGCTGGAGCTTACCGTCCGCGACAGAGGGCGCGGCATCGAGAATATAGCGGCGGCGCGCGCGCCGATGTTCACGACCGGCGGCGCGGAACGCTCCGGCATGGGCTTTACCATCATGGAAAGTTTTATGGACCTCGTCCGCGTGCGCTCCGCGCCGGGCAAAGGCACGACGCTGACCCTGCGCCGCCGCCTCCATTCGCGGGAGACGTCTCCCGCACGCTCTTGAGCCTTTCCGCCGGCGCGCAGGACACGATTGCCATTCTTCCGGCCGCCAGAGCCGGCGACAAGACCGCTATGGAACGCCTGGTTGTCGAGAATTCCGGCCTGATCTGGTCTGTGGCGCGGCGTTATTTCGGGCGCGGCGTGGACCCGGATGATCTCTACCAGCTCGGCTGTATGGGCTTCCTCAAGGCCGTCCGCGGCTTTGACACGGGCTTTGGTACACAGTTTTCCACCTATGCCGTCCCGAAGATCGCCGGGGAGATCCGCCGTTTCCTGCGCGACGACGGCCCTGTGAAGGTCAGCCGCGGGCTGAAGGAGCGAGCCGCGCTGATTCGGAGCGCGCGGGAAAAGCTGACCTCCGCGCTGGGGCGCGAGGCGCATTTGAGCGAGCTGGCCGCCGATTGCGGGCTGTCTCCCGAGGAGATCGCCGAGGCCGAGCTGGCCGCGGAGCCGCCGCAGTCCATTCACAAGACCCTGGGCGACGACGGCCCGATGCTGGAAAACACCGTGGGCGACGGCGGTCTGGAGGACCCGCTGCTGGACAAGCTCGCGCTGCGCGCCGCCGTGGACGCTTTACCGGAGCGTGAACGGAGCGTGATCCTTTTGCGGTTTTTCAAAAACCTGACCCAGGACGCCGCCGCCCGCATCCTGGGCGTATCGCAGGTGCAGGTCTCAAGGCTGGAGCGCAAAGCGCTGGGGCTGCTCCGGGAGAAAATGAAGGACGAGGATATATAAAAACCGGGCGGCCGCGGCCGCCCGGTTTTTCTCATCCGTTTCTCTATTTGTCCCCCGTCGGCCCGGTGATGGCCATGAAGCTCAGCTGAACGCCGGCTATCGCGCCGCCGTCTTCCGCGGCATAGTCCAGCAGCCTGTTATCGGGGAATCCGATTTCCTTCAAAACTGTCCGCACAAAACGCGCCCGCTTCAGCGCAAGGCCTTCATCCTCGCCCTCGGCGACACAGCCGCGAATCGCCAAATAATGCGCCTCCAGGCCGGGCGGTGAAAAAGTGTCGGCGCTGGTGGTCAGCATTTCCTTGAGCTGTTCCGTCAGCTGCGGCCCGTCCACCGCGTCGCTGTCTTTGGCAAACGGGATGATATACCGCAATTCATAGATGTCCCTGTCCGCCGGAGGCGCCGCCGTTTCCACCGGCGGGCGCGAGGTTTGAATCGGTATCGGGGTCGGCTCGGCGGTGGGGTCAACCACCGGCTCCGCCGTGGGAGCGACGGTCGGCTCCGCCGTGGGTTCTATCGTCGGCTCCAGGGTCGGCTCTGTCGTCGGATCGACGGGCGGTTCCGTCGGCGGGTCGGTAACAGGCCCGCCCGTGGGAGCCGGCGTGTCCGTCGGAGCGGGAGAATGCTGCATCGACGGAGGCTCCGAGGAATCCGGGCCGCTTTGAGCGCGGAAATACGTATTGATCCCGAACACAACGGCGCACAGGGAAAATAAAAGCAGCAGGGCCAGAGCTGAGAAGACAAATTTGCCCTTAGCCGTCAGTCTGTATCGCATCCGGACGCCGCCCCCTCTGTGGTGAAATGGAAAATGACCCGCCGAACAGGGAGAATCAGGGGTTTTGTGTTATCCTGGATTCGTTGCCGGCCCGCTGACCCGCCCGCGGAGGGTACCGGAAACAGGAATTATTTTGTCACGAAATCCAAAACTTCCTTCAGCCGCTGGGCTTCGCTCTCGACCGCGAGGAACTGGCGCTTATGGAGATTTTTCCGTTCGGCGATCTGTTCCTTGATATGCTCGATTTTCTGGGTCAGCGCCTCGATCTCGGCGGTGTTGGCGGCGACCAGGTCGTCGGTGCGCCCGGCGAAGGACGCGGAGTATTCATTGAGCTTTGTCACGCGGTCGATGCCGTCGTTGAGCAGACGGTCGTAATCAAAGCCGGAGGCCGAGACAATCTTCAGCACGATGGACCGGCGCATCTCCGCCGGCAGGGAGTCGGGCAGGGTGGCGATGTACTCCTCCAGCAGGAAGATGGTATCCACTCCGCAGAGCGGCATCCCGTACATGCGGTAGATATCGCCGATGTCGGCAAAGTTATCCCTGTCCGACGAGGGGCCGGCGGAACCGGCGGCCGCGGCGCCCCAGTAGTCCGGGCTTTCCCCGCCCGGCGTCCCGTCCGGCGGCGGGGAGAGGCTGTCCTCGTCAAAAAAGCGGCGCAAAACCTCCGCTTCCGCCTCCGCGGCATCCCGGATTTCAGGCTCGCCGGAGTCCTCACGAAGCTCCTCGTCCGGCTCTATCGGCTCCGCGAGACCTCTTCTGGCCAGCATATCAAATATGCGGCTGCTATCCTTTTTTGGCGACAAAGGACGCACCTCCCAAGGGTGTTCTAATACGCGTTCATCTTATCTTACCGAAACTTATGTCATTTGTCAAATGTTTTCGTGAAAAAAGTTGTTTTGTCTACCTGATTTGCGTTTCCGGCCTTCCCGTGGTATAATAGCGCCTGCGGCGGAAGCGCGCGTCAAGGGGCCATTTACAGGCTCCGTTCGCGCCCGGCGCGCGGAAAGCGCCCGCCTCCCCGCGTCCCATTTTCTGCCTGAACGGAGGCGGCCTGTGTACAGGATATTTTGTCTTGCCGGAAAAAGCGGCACGGGCAAGGATACGTTGTCCGAGGCTTTGCTGCGCGCACCGGAGCTGAAGCTGGCCCGTCTGGTTTTGCATACCACCCGCCCGCGCCGCCCCAATGAAACGGACGGCGAAAGCTATCATTTCCTCTCCCCGGGCGCGCTGGAGGCCCTGATCGCCGAACGCGGCCTGGTGGAGCGGCGCGACTACCACACCGCGCTGGGCCTGTGGAGCTACTGCACGCTGCCCGACGGCGGGCCGGTAACGTCCCATCGCCTGGCCGTCACGCCGCTACCCGCGCTGGCGGCCTACCGCGCGCATTTCGGCGCGGAGTCTGTGGTTCCGCTGTACATCGAGGTCCCGGACGGGCAACGGCTCCTGCGGGCCGCCGAGCGCGAGGCTTTGTCCGGACAGCCCTGCTACGCCGAGGTCTGCCGCCGCTATCTGGCCGACGAAGAGGATTTCAGCGCGGAGAAGCTGAGCGCCTGCGGGATCGGGCGGGTCTTCGTGAACGGGGCTTTGGACGTATGCGTAAACGAATTGACGGAATATATCGCTCAGTATATATAAGATGACATGGACCGCGACGGAGGGTGGACAACGGTGAAAATCACGGACGAGTGGGTGCGGGCGGTCGCGCCGAACGCGGCGGCGGTGCGCAACGGGATCGCCCTCGCGGGGCGTTTCTCCTCTCTGCGCGTCTCTCCGGACAGCGCCCTGCTGTACGGGGAGTTTCAGGGCAGCGGGGCCGTGCCGTACACGGTTCAGGCCGACCTGAGCGTTCCGGAGTCGCCGGTGTTTCTCTGCTCCTGCCCGTCGCGCCAGCGCCCCTGCAAGCATGTACTGGGTCTGCTGCTGGACTTTCGCGCCTCGCCGGAACGCTTTGCGTCCGGCCCCGTGCCGGAGGGCGCGCCCCCGCGCCGCCCTCATGCCGCCCAGAAACGCGAAACGGCGCAGATGACCTTTTCCCTCGGCGAGGCCGTTCCCGCCGCCGCTTCCGGAGAACGCGCGGCCCTGCGGGCGGAGGGAGCGGAGCTTGCCCTGCGGATGGCGCTCTCGCTGGCCGGGGAGGGTCTAGGCGCGCAGGACGCGGGAACGCTGGCCCGTCTCCGCGCCCGGACCCGGTCGCTGGGCCATTACCGCGTTCCCGGCATCCAGGCCGCGTTCGCGCGGATTCTGCGGATTCTGGGCGAAAGCCCGGAGCGCGCGTTTGAGGAATTATCCGTTTTCCACCTGCTCTGCGCGAGAGCCAGAGCCTATTACACGCGCAGAGCCAGCGCGCGTGAACCCCTGGACGCCGCGCTGGAGACATGGTGCGGGCGCGTCTGGCACAGCACGGAGCTGTCGCGCATG
>WRLJ01000079.1 GCA_009777685.1 Oscillospiraceae bacterium
GACGTCGCGGGACTGACGGCCCGTGGACAGGTTTTCAGTGTGGGCGAAAACGATTTGCGTTTCACCGAACCGGAGCTGGATCAATATTTCCGTGAGCTGGGAATCACTCCCCGGCCTGACGAGCTGCGCGAGATCCTGCGGGACACGGAAGGGCGGCCCTTCCCTGTGAGTCTGATCGCGCGCTCAATCCGGTCAATGCCGGGATATGGGGGCGGCCTGCGCGGCGCTGTGCGGGCAAGCGATTCCCGGCTTGCGGAAACCGAAATTTGGGACAAGCTCTCTGGCGGCTTGCGGGATTTTTGGCTGCGCCTGTCTTTGATTGAGCATCCGGACGTTGATTTGGCGGCGCTTCTGGCCGGAGGCGATGCGAGGCTGATTGAGGCGCTGGAAAGCCAAAGCGCGTGCCTGTGGCGCGACGATGCCGCCGGGGTCTATCGGATACAGCCGCTGTTTCTGGACTTTCTGCGCCGCAAGCAGCATCTGCTGACGGAGGCGCAAACGCGGGAAACCTGTGAGACCGCCGCGCTCTGGTGTGACCGAAACGGCTTTAAGCTCGACGCGCTGGGCTATTATGAACGGGCGGGGGACTACGCCTCCGTCGTCCGTCTTCTCTTTGAGATGCCGCCGCGGATGCCGGAGGACGTCGCGCGCTACGCGAGAGGCATTTTCGAGCGCGCCCCGGCGGAAGCGTTTTACCGCGTCGATCTGCTGGCCGCGGCGCATCTCCGCACGGTCATGTACCTCGGGCTGTGGCGCGAGGCGTTCGCGCTGGCGGAGCATTACGAGGCGAAATATTTGCGGATGCCCGAGGACAGCGTGCTGCGCAACCACACGTTGGGCGGGATATACTACTGCTGGGGCATCCTGCGGATGCTGCTGTGTACGGTCGACGACCGATATGACTTTGATGTGTATTTTGCCAAAATGGATCAATGCCTGAGCCGTTTTCCCGCGGATTTGGAGGGTCTGGTCGACTACTCCGGCGGGTCCTGGATCAGCCTGACCGGGTCCGCCCGCGAGGGCGCGCCGCGGGAGTACATCGAAGCCTTCGCGCGCGCGGTGCGCCATGTGTCCCATTGTCTGCGGGGGGCGATGGCCGGGCTGGACGATCTGGCGCGGGGTGAGCTGAAATTTTATCAGGGCGACGTCCGCGCCGCGGAGGGCTATATCCTGCGCGGAATGGAGAGCGCGCGGGAGCACAGGCAGCTTGAAACCGTGCAGCGGGCGCTGTTCTGCCTTCTGCGGCTTGCCGTCGCGCAGGGCAACTGCGACAAGGCCGAGGAGACGCTCAAAGAGATGGAGGCCCTCTCGGACGGGGGCGGGTATTCCGCCCGAAGCGTCGCCTATGACGCCGCGCGGACATGGTTTTTCTGTATGCTCGATCAGCCGGAAAAGACGCCCGGCTGGCTGAAGGAGGCGTTTTCGTCTTACGGCCATGCGTATTCCATCGAAAATTTCGGCAATCAGGCCAAGGCGCGCTATTGCTACCGGGCGCGGGATTACCTGCCGCTGCTGGCCTATATCGAGGAGCAGAACAAGCGGGAGGCGATCCTGTTCGGCCGCGTGGAAATGCTGGCGAAGGAAGCGTGCGTGTACTATATCATGAAGGATAAGACGCGGGCCTTCGCCGCCCTGCGGGACGCCTACGAGGCCTCGTCGCCGAACGGCGTCATCATGCCGTTCGCGCTGCTGGGCAAGGATATGCGCACCCTGACGTCCGCCGCGCTGAAGGAACCCGGCTGCGACGTCCCCAAGGCATGGCTCAGGGAGGTGTGCCGCCGCGCCGCCTCTTACGCCAAGCGTCAGGCCCAGATCATCGCCGGATACCGGCAGAGCGAATAAACCCCGGAACCCAAGAGGCGAAACCGTCGCCTCTCTGACCCCCTGTTCTCCGCACCCCGGATTTCCGGGGTGCGTTTTGCGCGCTCGGATTTTCAAAAGGTATTGCTTTCAGGGGCGTTTCCCTTTATACTAACTGGTGAGGTGATATTTGTCATGAAAAGAAAAATTTGGCTTGCCGTGCTGACCGCGGCGCTTATCATGGCCCCGGCGGCGTATACCGCGGAGGACGGTGAGAGCTACACCGCCACCTTGAAGTATTACGACGACGTGCAAATTACCTATACGCTGTTCTACCCCGGCAGCAGTGTATGGACCGGCGCGGCCGATATTCCCGTCGGCGGTTCGGAGCTGTCCGGCCAGATTTACTGCGCCGATCCGTTTGTGCCGTTCCACTCCATCGCGGATACCGCGTGGCCGGGCGGCGTCACGACCGACGTCATGGCCGGGTACACCGCCGCCGCGCCGTGGGCGGTCTCCGCGGCCATGAATCAAAATGCCGGCGAGGTCTTCTGGCTTACGCTGAACGGCTATCGGGGCGGCTATCTGGCCCATGACGCCGAGAGCGAGGAGAGCGTCGCGCGCCTGCAGGCGCTGTATCCGGAGATCAGCCCCATCAACAAAACCGTCGCGCTGATGGCCACCAAGGTTTCAATTTGGAAGGTTCTGGTGGGCGACAGCCTTGTCCTTTTGCGGACCAGCCTTGACGGCACACCCGCCAGAGCCGCCATGGACGCGCTGATTGACGCGATGGTCGCCGACGCGAGAGCGGGGCGCGGCACCGGCCTGGCGATGACCCGCTTTCTCCTGTCCATAGAGAAGGGCGCTTCCTACGGGGTGCAAGGAGCGGAGGGCGGCTATGAGTTTTACGGCCCGCTGACGGTGAGCGCGTGGCTGGAGAACGCCCCGTTCCTGAATTTGGACAAGGTGTTTTTGTCCGTGAGCGGCCCCGATACAGCCGGCATTGAGTTTGTGCGCGCGCCGGAGGGGGCCGCCGCCGCTCTGCCCGCCGGCGTCGTTTACGGCACGGACAGCGCGGCGCAATACCTCGCCGCCGGGGATTTTACGGCAGGGACCAGCGAGGCGTTTTATCTCAAAGTTCCGCAGGGACGAACCCCTCTCTACGGCGACCGCCTGACCGTCAAGGCGCAGGGCAAGGCCCTTGACGTGCCGCTGGAGACCGGAACGCCCGTGGTGATTGTGTACGGCGGAGACGGCGTTCAGGATTGGAACCATGTGCAGGCGTTTGTCGGCGGGGCCAAAACCGGTATGTCCGCCAACCTGTACGCGGAGGACAGCCTGAATACCGGGGAGACGCCTCTCGGCCGCCTGTATGTCTCCAAGGTCGTGGAAAACAACTCGCCCCTTGACCATGACTGGGAGTTTACCTTCCGGGTGTATGCTTCCGCGGACGCGGAGTTTGCCGGCGCCCTGCCGCTGGATTTGCGGGTCCATCCCGTCCAGGGCGCGGCCGGCGTCAACGCGGAGGAGGGGACGTTTACGCTGAAACACGGCGGCCTCGCGCTGATCGGAGACTTGCCGTCGGAGCTGTATTATCAGGTCGTGGAGACCGGCCTTTCGGGCGGTGAGTATACCGCTCGCTTTGCGGTCGATCCCGCGGAAACGCCCGGCGGGGGAGCCGGCCCCGAGACGGCGGTCTTCCGGATGGAGGAGGGCCTTGCCCTGGTGACGTTCACCAACACACCGGTCGTCCCGAGGGCGCATCTGACCGTGGGCAAGGTCGCCGTACAGTATCCGCCGGACGGCGGTCCGCCGATCGTGGAGACGGAAGCGGCGTTTACCTTCACGCTGGAAAGCTCCGCCGACGGCGGGATCCTATGGCAGCCCGTCGATCTGACCGGCATACTCGTCACCGACAGGGATCAAACCGGCATGGACGCGGCAGGCGGGCAGTTTACGCTGATGTCGCACGACGCGGCCTATTTCGAGATCGACCCGGCGCTTCTCTATCGGGTAGAGGAGGTCGACCCCGGCACATCGTATACCCCCGTATATGCGCTGCTGCACCATCAGGGGGATACGATTCTCGAGGCGACCGACAGCCGGGCGGACCCGAACTGGACCGCCGGGCAGGGCCATTATATCACCGGCAGCATTTCGGTGGAGCCGGATGAATATTACCTGCTTGTCATTACCAATTATGACGTTGAGTTCAGCGACCTGATCCTCCGCAAAACCGCCGGCAGCGGCGGTCTGGAGGACGAGCTGTTCCAGTTTACGCTGTACTACATGGGCGGGGGCGCGGAGGAGGCTCTGCCGCTCTCCACCGTTCCGGCGGAAAACAGAGTGCTTCTGGAGGGGGTCGGCGAGGACAGGATCACCCGCGACGCGGACGGCGCGCCGGTCATTCTGAACCTGAAGGCCGGGGAATCGGCGACGGTGAAAAATCTTCCCAATGTTACCTACAAAGTCATTGAGCGGTCTGTTGGCGGATACGAGACGACATACACCGTCGGCGTGAACAGCCGCAAGCCGGGCCGCGAAACGGAGGTATTCAGCCTGGTCGGCAGCACGACCGTGACGTTCATCAACACAGTGCCTGAAATCCCGCCCGAAATCCCGCCTGAGCTTCCGCCCGAGGTTCCGCCTGAAGTCCCGCCTGAGGTTCCGCCCGAGGTTCCGCCCGAGGTTCCGCCTGAAGTCCCGCCCGAGGTTCCGCCCGAGGTTCCGCCCGAAGTTCCGCCCGAAGTTCCGCCCGAAGTTCCACCGGAAGTTCCACCGGAAGTCCCGCCTGAAATCCCGCCCGGGCTTCCACCCGAAATTCCGCCCGAAGTTCCGCCTGGAGCTCCGCCCGAAGTCCCGCCCGAAATCCCGCCTGAGACTCCGCCCGAAGTCCCGCCGGGGACTCCGCCCGCCAACCCCAAAACCAGAGGCGGCGGCCATCTGGCAAGCGGGATAGGTCTGCTGCTCGTCACGCTCGCGCCGGCTTGCGCGGCGTGGAAAAAGGGCTGTAATCGATAGAACAAAGCCCATCCGTCATGAGGTGTATCGAATGTCCATTCTGCGCGCATACATTCTGCCGCACCCGCCGCTGGCCGTGCCGGAGGTTGGGCGAGGGAAGGAGCGGGGTATCCAAAAAACCCTCGCCGCCTTTGACGCGGCCGCGCGGGAGATCGCCGCGCTGGCCCCGGAAACCCTTGTCTTTGTCACGCCGCACAACGTGATGTACGCGGACTATTTCCACATCTCGCCGGGCGGCGGCGCGGCGGGCGATCTGTCGCGGTTCGGCGCGCCGGAGACGCGCTTTGAGACGGAGTACGACGCGGAGCTGGCCGGTGAAATCGCGGCCCTCGCCGAAGCGGATGGCTTGCGCGCGGGAGGACTGGGGGAAAAGGACGCGCGGCTCGACCACGGGGTCACTGTGCCGATGTGGTTTATTAACCGCCGCTGTACGGGATACCGGACCGTTCGCGTCTCCCAGTCGGGCCTGGAGCCGTCCGCGCACTACCGCCTCGGACAGTGTATCGCCCGGGCGGCGGAACGGCTGGGGCGCGGGACCGTCCTGATCGCCAGCGGCGACCTTTCGCATAAGCTGTCCCCGGACGCGCCCTATGGCTTTGCCGAAGAGGGGGCCGTCTTTGACAAAGCGGTGACGCAGGCGCTGTCCGCCGGGGATTTTCTGAGTTTGCTGTCCCTTTCCGAGGACCTGCGCGAACGCGCCGCCGAATGCGGCTACAACTCCTGCGTGACGCTGGCGGGCTGTTTTGACCGCCGCCGCGTGGAGGCCTCGCTGCTGTCCTACGAAGGCCCGTTCGGCGTGGGCTACGCCGCGGCGGCCTTCGCGCCGGGAGAGCCGGATGAAAGCCGCGATGTGCTGGAGCTGTATGAAGCCGCCGCGCTCGCGGAGGCCCGCCGGCGGCAAAACGGCGAGGACCCCTACCGCGCGCTGGCGCGCCTGTCCCTGGAGCATACCGTCCGAACCGGCAAGCCGCCGGAGCTGCCGGACGGGCTGCCGGAGGAGATGCGGAAGACCCGCGCGGGGACGTTTGTCTCCCTGCACAAGCACGGGCGGCTGCGCGGCTGTATCGGCACAATCGCGCCGGTAACGGCGTGCGTCGGCGCGGAGATCATTCAAAACGCCGTGTCGGCGGGACTGCATGACAGCCGCTTTGAGCCGGTGGAGGCCGCGGAGCTGCCGTACCTGAGCTACAAGGTGGATATTCTGTCCGCGCCGGAGCCGGTGTCCGGCCTGTCCGGGCTGGACGCGAAGCGCTACGGCGTGATTGTGTCCGCCGGAGGGCGGCGCGGCTTGCTGCTGCCGAATCTGGACGGCGTGGACACCGTGGAGGAGCAGGTCGCCATCGCCCGGCGCAAGGCCGGTATCCCCGAAAACGCCCCGGTCAAGCTGGAGCGTTTTGAGGTCACGCGCCATGAGTGACCGCCCGGCCCTGTTCTGGGAGGCCGGGGAGAACGGCGCGGCCCGGTGCGCGCTGTGCCCGCGCCGCTGTACCGTCGCGGAGGGCGCGGCGGGCCTTTGCGGCGCGCGGGAGAATCGGGGCGGCACACTGTATGCCGCCGGATACGGGCGGATATCCGCCCTTTCCCTGGACCCGATGGAGAAAAAGCCGCTCTGCCGGTTCCGTCCGGGGACGCGCATTCTTTCCGTCGGGGGCTTTGGCTGCAACCTCCGCTGTCCGTTTTGTCAAAACCACGGGATATCCATGCCCTCCGGCGGGTGGGAGGCGGACCTCCTCACGCCGGAGGAGCTTACCCGGCTGGCGGTGCGGGCCGTCCCGCGGGGCAGTGCCGGCGTCGCTTACACCTACAACGAGCCGCTGATCGGCTATGAGTTCGTGTACGACTGCGCCGGGCTTGTGCGGGAGGCGGGGCTGTGCAATGTCCTGGTCACCAACGGGACGGCCAACCGGGAGCCGCTGGAACGGCTCCTGCCGCGCGTCGACGCGCTGAACATTGATTTGAAGGGCTTCTCGGACCGCTTCTACCAAACGCTCGGAGGCTGTCTGGGCACGGTCAAGGAGACCATCGCCCTGGCCGCGGCGCATAGCCATGTGGAGGTCACCACGCTCGTCATTCCGGGGGAAAACGACTCGGAGGAGGAAATCGAAGCGCTGTCCGCGTGGCTGGCGTCGCTGGACCGGGACATCCCGCTGCACCTGTCGCGCTTTTTCCCGCGCCACCGCTATTCGGACAGGACGCCCACCCCGCGCGAGACG
>WRLJ01000080.1 GCA_009777685.1 Oscillospiraceae bacterium
GCTTATTCTAAGGGGGGACGGACATGAGTGAGAAAGTGAAGCAGCACAAAAACATCTATCTGGAGCCGATCGTGTTCCATACGCTCAACACCCTGTTCCTGATTGTCCTTGGCGTGATTATGGTCTACCCGCTCCTGAATACCCTGGCTATATCGCTCAACGAGGGCGTGGACGCCGTGCGCGGGGGCATATACCTCTGGCCCCGCAAATGGACGCTGAGAAATTTCACGTCCGTCCTGGGGATCACGTCGATTTATTACGGGCTGATCACCAGCACGGCAAAGACGATCGTCGGCGTGATTATGAATATTTTCTTCACGCTGATGCTGGCCTACGCGCTCAGCCGCAGGGAGTATTTTCTGGCCCGTCCCATCACCCTGTTTTTCGTGCTGACGATGTACTTCAACGCCGGCCTGATCCCCAACTTTATCCTGATGCGGGATTTGCATCTGACCAATACCTTTACCGTGTATTGGCTTCCCTATGTCATCAGCACGTTCAACCTGATCGTCATCCGGACCTATATCCGCTCGATTCCCGAAAGTCTGGTGGAATCGGCGCGCATCGACGGTTCGGGGGAGTTCCGCATCCTGTTCCGGATCATCACGCCGCTCTGCATCCCGACGCTGGCGACCATCGCGCTGTTTGTCGCCGTCGGCTCGTGGAACGCGTGGTTTGACACGATGCTGTACAACACAAGGGACATCCGCCTCACGACGCTCCAGTATGAGCTGAAGAAAATGCTGGACAGCGCCATGCAAACCTTTGGCGGCGCGCCGCCGGGAGGCGATACGTCCGGACAGATGGTGACCGTCACCATCCGCGCCGCGGCAACCGTGATCACAGCCATTCCCATTTTGATTGTCTATCCGTTTTTGCAGCGCTATTTTGTCACGGGACTTACCATCGGCAGCGTGAAAGAATAGGCCCAAGAGGCGGACGGCGCCCTTTAGGTAAAAATATGGGCAAAAATATGGATAAAAAGGCTTGACATTGTTGAGAATTGATGGTACACTGCTGTTGATTGTATGCGACTGCGTGGTTGTCGCACAAAAATTTATTGGAGGAATGTAACGTGAAGAAACTCATCGCAACGGTTCTGGCGGTCCTTTTGGTCGCGGCGCTTGCCGTCCCGGCTATGGCCGCGGAGTTCTCGCTTCCGCTGCCCCCGCCCGGCGAAAACGGCGACCTTGGCTTCTGGGTCACTGACGGCACCGACGGCCTGGAGTCTGCTCTGACATGGGATATGTTGGGCAAGTCCACCGAGCTTGTGCTTGAAATGCCCGAGCCCGAGCAATTCCTGGTTGTTGTCGGCGGTTCCGGCTCCATCGGATGGTGGGAGCAAATTGAAGGCATGGAAGAGTATTGGGCGGACGGCAAGCTCACCATCAATTGGAGCGCGATTGGCATCAATATCACTGATCTTGCGGCGGCCAATGAAAATGACGAATACCACGCGAAGGTCTTCCTCGGCAGCTGGGGCACTCCGTTTGCGGATTTCGGCATTACGAAAATCACTCTCGTCTATGCAGGCGGCGGTGGCGGCGACGGCGGCAACGGCGGCGGCGCGGTCATTACCCCGAACCCGAAGACAGGCGTGGAGAGCTTCCTGATCGTTGCCCTTCTGGCTCTGCTTCTGTCGGTTTCCGGTGTGGTGCTGGCCGGCCGGAAGCTCCGCTCCAAATAAGGTCTTTCCCGCTGAAGGATAAAAAAGAAGGGGCGCCCGCCGGGCGTCCCTTTTGCTATGCGGATTACCAGTTTGACGGGAGAGAAGAGAGGAAAGCCGAACCCGCGATCGCGATGACCAGAATGTAGACCACGACAACGAGGCCGACGCTGATCAGCCAAATCAGCAGATTGGCCCGGGCAAAGTTCTTGCGGTTGACGTTGCCCTGCCCGAAGGCGAACACCAGCTGGAGGATGAAGCCGACAAACGGAATGGAGAATAGCAGCATGTACCCCAGGAACGCGCCTGTGCCGAGCGGCGAGGGGTCATCTCCGCCATAGGCCGGAGGATTGGGGCGCGCGTAACCGCCGTAGGGCTGCGGCGGCGGGGACGGGGGAGCATAGACCGGCGGGGCGGCGTAAGAGGGCGGCGCCTGGGCCGGCTGTCCGTAGGGCGGGGTGTAGGGGGACTGGGCCGCCGGAGGAGCCGGAGGCGTCCCGTAAGGCGAGGTATACGACGGCGCGGGCGGGGGCTGAGGCGGCGCCGTGTCCGCGGGCACGGGGTCAGGGTCAGGCACAGCTGGGATCTCCGGCGGCGTCTCCTCTAAGACCGGCAGGTCTCCGGTTACGGGCATGGCGGGCATGGCCGCCGTGCTTTGCTCCCCGATCTGCGTGCCGCAGCCCTCGCAGAACCGGTTGCCCTCTTTCAGGGCGGAGCCGCATTTTTGACAGTACATGGATTCCTTCCTCCTTCTTTTTCTTTTGAAGAGGCTTTGCCTGTTAGAACGAATGCGTGAAACACGCTCAAATCCGCCATTATTTTATACTAGCCGTCGTCGCTTTGCAAGGGTTCCGGCAAAAGATTATCCGTTTCCACCGATTTCAGCGACCGCAGTATCCCGCGTGAACGGACGCCGACCAGACGCTCCAGTTCCTCGCTGGTGGAGTTCAGGCTGCGCTGGGCTTTCTCCAGAGACTGGGTAAAGGTTTCAAACTCTTTCCTGGCCTTGGCCAGCACGGCCCAGACCTCGCCGGAGCTTTTCTGGATGCGCAGTGTGCGGAAGCCCATTTGCAGGCTGTTCAGAAACGCGCCCATCGTCGAGGGGCCGGTGATGTTGACGCGGTACTTCTGGCTGAGCTCCTCCAGCAGGCCCAGACGGATGACCTCGGCGTACAGCCCCTCAAAGGGCAGGAAGAGGATGGCAAACTCCGTCGTTTCCGGCGGATGAATGTACTTCGTGACGGCTTTGGCCGAGGCCAGAAGCGCGCCGCGCAGTTCCCGCGCCGCGGCGTCGACGGCGGCCTTGTCGCCGCTCTCGTAGGCCTCGCACAGCGCGCTGTAGCGGTCCAGCGGGAATTTTGAGTCCACCGGCAGCAGCACGGGCCGCCCGTCTCCGCCGTCGGCGGAGGGCGTCCCTCCGGGCATCTTGATGGCGTATTCCACGCGCTCCGTGCCCGCCGCGTCCGGCCCGTCCGTAGCGGTGTTGACCACATACTGCTCCGGCGAGAGCAGCTGCTCCAGCAGCGCGCCCAGCTGGTACTCGCCCAGCATTCCGCGCGTCTTGACGCCGGACAGGACCTTTTTCAAGTCGCCCACATCGGCGGCCATAGCCTGCATCTCGCCCAGGGACTTATAGACCTGCTCCAGATTCTGGCTGACGGCCTGGAAGGAGCGGCTGATGCGTTCCTCCAGCGTCTTTTGCAGCGTCTCGTCCACGACGCCGCGCATTTCGGCCAGCTTCCGCTCGGTCGTCAGGCGGATGGCCTCCAGGTCCTGCCGGGTTTGTTGGCGCAGCCCCTCAAGACGCTGCTCGGTGACGGTGCGCAGGGCGTCCAGCTTGCCGTCCGTGCCCGCCGAAAAGCGCGCGAACCACTGATCCACCAGCTGGCTCTGCCGCTCCTGCTGCTCGGTCAGGCGGCGCTCCATGTCGATCAGCCCGCGCCGGGCTTCGTCCGTGCTTTGGCGCGCGGCAAGCCGCCGTACCGTGACCAGTACGGCGGCGGATACGGCCAAAGACAGCGCGGCGCACGCGGCGGCGATGTACTCCAGCATCACGGGGTCAGGGTCTCCTTGAGGCCCGCGGCCAAGCCCGCGAGGCTTTGGATTTCAGAAGGGATGATGATTTTGGTCGCCTGACCGTCGGCGGCCTTGACGAACGCCTCCAGGCTTTTCAGCTTCAGGATGCTCTCCCGGGGATTGGACTCGTTGAGCATCACGATGGAATCCGCCAGCGCCTTCTGCACGGTGAGGATGGCCTGCGCCTCGCCCTCGGCCTCCAGGATTTGAGACTGCCGCGACGCGTCGGCGCGCAGGATGGCGGCTTGTTTTTCGCCCTCGGCGACCAGAATTTGACTCTGCTTCTCGCCCTCGGCCTGGAGGATGGCCTGGCGGCGTTCGCGCTCGGCCTTCATCTGCTTTTCCATGGAATCCTGAATCTCGCGCGGCGGCAGAATACTTTTCAGCTCCACGCGGTTGACCTTGATGCCCCACGGGTCGGTGGCCTCGTCCAGAATGGCGCGCATTTTCGAGTTGATCACGTCGCGGCTGGTCAGCGTCTGATCCAGCTCCAGCTCGCCGACGATGTTACGCAGCGTCGTGGCGGTCAGGTTTTCGATGGCGCTCATCGGATGCTCCACGCCGTAAGTATACAGCTTGGGGTCGGTGATCTGGAAGTAGATGACCGTGTCGATTTGCATGGTGACGTTGTCCTTGGTGATCACCGGCTGGGGCGGGAAGTCCACGACCTGCTCCTTCAGCGAGACGATCTTGCTGACGCGCTCCATGATGGGGATTTTGAAGCGCAGGCCCGTTCCCCAGACCGTATGGAATACGCCGAAGCGCTCGATGACATAGCCCTTGGCCTGCTGGACGATCTTGATGTTGGCGATCAGGATGATCAGGATTACGATGACGGCGGCGGTGATGTAGATGAATTCAGGCATGACGGATCCTCCTTTTTTGATTACCGCCGGTGGGCGGCGGCTTCCGGCTTCTCCGGAGCGTCCCGCGGGCTTTCCCGCGCGGCGGATACCCACAGCTTGACGCCCTCTATCCGTTCCACGGTGACGGTCGCGCCGGTCTCGAAGCGCCCGCCGTCCGAGGAGCGGGCGGTCCATTCCTTGCCCAGCGTGTAGACGGCGCCGGTCTGGGCTGTGTTGTCGATGTCTTCGGTGACCCGTCCGGTCTGCCCCAGCACGCGGTCGGCGTTGGTGGCGACGCTCTTGGGCTGGATGTACTTGCGCGCCAGCGGCCGGGTAAAGCAGAGCAGGACGGCGCTGACGGCCACGCACACCGCCGCCTGCGCCCAAACCGGCGCGCCCAGCAGCGCGGCGACGAAGGCCGCCAGCGAGCCGAAGGCGAACCAGACGCAGACCAGCTGCACGCTCAACGCCTCGACAATGACCAGAACGCACATCAAAATGAGCCAAAACGCGATTTCCATTCCGCGCGCACCTCCCGGCAATGTGTTTCTTTTAGTATAGCACAGCCGCGCCGAAAAGGGAAGTGAATTTCAGTTACCTTTCGGGAAAGTTTTTGGAAACCGTCAGACAAGCCCCGACCAGATCACATTGTACAGGCGGTGGTTGCCCGTTGACCGCTCCCGCAAAAAAAGACGCTTGCAATTTCGCGCCCGTTGTGGTACTATGGCTTGGGATTTGAAGAAACCCGGGCCGGCCGGAACGCCCGCCCGCGGCGCAAAACGAAATACGCTTCCATAGCTCAGGCGGCAGAGCGCGTCCTTGGTAAGGACGAGGTCACCAGTTCGAATCTGGTTGGAAGCTCCAGTGAAACCCGCATAGCGCAGGAGCTTGCGGGTTTTTCCCTTTCAGCGGAAAAATAAAAACAAGCAATGGGGAACGCATAAAGCTCGCCCGGGGGACAGAGAAACGGCTTGACAAGTTCACATTCAACCTTTATAATGAGTAATTAGTAAATCGTATTGAGTAAACCGCAAGAGTGATTGGCGGGAGGGTTCTCATGTTCAAGAGAAAATTGGTCGCGCAGCTTACCGAAAGGCTAGCCGAACCGCGCCGGTTTATTCAAATCGTGGCCGGACCGAGGCAAACGGGAAAGACGACCGCTGTTTTGCAAGCCGTCAAAGAACTTGAGAGACACACGCATTTTGTCAGCGCGGACGACCCCAGCCTTCACTCTGCCGAATGGCTGCGAAACGAATGGGAGCAAGCCCGCGCTCTGGCCAAGTCCGGCGAAGCGATTCTTGTTATTGACGAAATCCAGAAAATCAAGGGCTGGTCGTCGATTGTCAAGCTCCTTTGGGATGAAGACAGCAGATGGCTTTCCCCTGTAAAAGTCGTTCTCACCGGGTCGTCTTCGCTTCTGCTGCAAAAAGGGCTTAGCGAGTCCTTGATGGGCCGGTTTGAGATTCTGTATTCCCCTCACTGGAATTATACAGAGTGTAAGGAAGCGTTCAATTACAGCCTGGAAGACTTTTTATTCTTCGGCGGTTATCCCGGCGCGGCGACGCTGATTAAAGATGAGAGCCGCTGGGCGCGGTATATGGGAATGTCTATTGTCGAGCCAACCATCTCACAGGACATTCTGATGATGGAGGAAGTCAGAAAGCCGGCATTGCTCCGCGCGCTTTTTATGCTTGGCTCCGGGTACAGCGCGCAGGAATTGTCTTTTACAAAAATGCTCGGTCAGCTTCAGGACGCGGGGAATACGGTGACATTGGCGCACTATCTTGATCTTCTCGGCAAAGCGAATATGCTTACGGGCCTGCAAAACTATTCCGGCAGTCAAATCCGCGCCCGCAAAAGCTCCCCAAGGCTTATGGTATACGATACCTCTCTGATGACATACGCGGACGGAGCGAATAGACGGCGGCTGCTTGACAATCCAACAGACAGGGGCAGACTCGTCGAAAGCGCGGTCGGCGCGTACTTGCTGTCGAGAGGCAAAGAAGAAGGCTTTGACGTCTATTGGTGGCGTGAGCGCAGCCATGAGGTCGATTTCGTTATAAAAAAAGGCAGTCAGCTAACCGCCCTTGAGGTTAAGAGCGGCAGGGTGAAGAATGCGGGCGGAAGCCTTGTGTTCAAGCAGCGTTACCCCGAGGCCCTTTCTCTCATCGTCGGCAGCGCGAATTATGGCTTGGAAGACTTCTTGTCGGGGAATAAGCCGCTGTTTCTATAAGCTGCTTTGTCTATCATGGCGGAAGTTCTTCCGGGCCAGCTACGGAACGCTGGGGCATCCCGGCTCGACCCTTCTCCCCATCCGTGCCGCCAGCGTTTCGGGGACTGATTGGATTTGTGAAGGTCAGTTCGAGCAACTGTCTTTTCTCGGAGATGAGCGGGAACGGCAGAGGCGGATGCTCATTGACCGCACAATGGACGATA
>WRLJ01000081.1 GCA_009777685.1 Oscillospiraceae bacterium
GGCGGTATCTGCTCGTTCGCGCCCCGAAAGCGCGGCATAACGGCGCGGAGCGTCTCCGGCGCGGGAACCGCCGCCCCGGTCGGGCGGACGTCCCCGTCCGCGTCCAGCGTGTCGGAGGTATAGCCCAGCCTCAGCCGGGCCTGATAGGTCTTATCGCCCGGCATCAGCCCCGTCAGCCGGGCGGCCTTCCCAACAAAAAGGATCAGCAAACCGGTGGCCATCGGGTCCAGCGTCCCGGCGTGCCCGATCCGGCGGTATCCGAGGATTCCCCTGGCTTTGGCGACCACGTCATGGCTGGTCCAGCCGGGGGGCTTGTCCAGCGGCAGGATGCCGCACAGGCGGGCCTCGCTCACGCGCGCGCCTCCCGCACCGCCTCCAGCAAGGCCCGTTCCGCCGCCTCCGCCGGAAGCCTGACGGACGCTCCGGCGGCCCGGGCGTGTCCGCCCCCGCCGAAGCGCGCGGCAATCCGGTCGGCCCGCCAGTCCCGGGAGGTCCGCACGGAGAGCTTGAACACGGGCGTACCGTCGCGGTCCGGCTCCTCCTCGCGCAGCAGCAGGCCGATCTCCACGCCCTGCACATAGCGCGGCAGGGCGGCCAGCGTATCCAGATCGTCCTCCACCGCCCCGGCGCGGCGGATATCGTCCAGCCGCAGGAGCGCCAGCGCCAGTTTTCCGTCCATGTGAAACCGCATCTCGCCGTAAATCTGCGACTCTATTTTCAGGCGGGCGCGGGTTTTTTGGCTGAACATCACCATATTGAGCTGGGTGACGTCGATGCCGGTGCGCAACAGCGCCGCCGCGATCTCATGGGTGCGCGCCGTGGTGTTGGAGTGACGGAAGCATCCCGTGTCCGTCGCCAGCGACAAGTACAGCGGCAGGGCGGTCTCCGCGGTCAGCGGCGCGCCCAGCGCGAGCAGGATGTCATACACCATTTCCCCGCAGGCGGCCCGCTCCGTCTCGACCCATTGCAGGGGCGCCAGAGGCTCCCCCGCCGCGATGTGATGGTCGATGGCCGCGTCGACGGGAAGCTCGCGGCTTTCCCGCTGGAGCCGCGCCCGCGTGGGGGTATCGACCGCGATCACGCGCTCAAAGGCGTAGCCGGCCGGGGCGTAATAGTCCCGGATATACGGGATATACCGCCCGGTCGTATCGGGATTTTCCGCCGCGCAGGCCGTTTTGCCCAGACTGCGAAGGCCTTCGCAGAGGGCCGCCGCGCTGCCCAGCGCGTCCCCGTCCGGGCGTTCATGGGTAATGACTAAGAACTTGTCGTTGGCCTGGAGCCAGGATACGATTTCATTCATCATACGGGACGGGTCCCTCCTCTATCCCTTCTCTGATATACCCTTTATAAAACCCTCCGGTGGGGCGGAAGCCGGCGGCGGACGCCGCTTCTTCATGATCCGCGAGGGTATCGGCCATCAACAGCACCTGGGGGATTCCAAGGCCGAAGGCATACGCGGCGGCGGTTCGGAGTAACGCTTCCTTCTGCGCGGCGGTTCGGGCAAACAGGCAGAAGATTTCGGCTTGCAGCGGGTCCCAGACGGCCAGTACAATATAGCCTGCCAGCCGTCCGTCGGTTCTGACCGTAAAAATCCCCCAACGGCTCAGGTCGCGCGCGATTCGCCGGCTGGTCCAGTACAAATCGGGATTGTGCCTATCGTGGAAGGCCGCAAACTCCGCAAACCGCGCTTCCGAAACCCGCTCCGGGATGATTCCCGTATGGGCCGTGAGGTTTTCGGGAAACAGCCGCAGCTCAACGCAATCGTCCGCCAGGACGGCATGGACGCTTTCCAAACACGCGGCCGGAGGCTCTGTGTTGTGATAGCAGAACACCAGGGTGTACGCCGGATAGTCTCTGTCAAGCTCTTCCCGCAACGCGTTCATTGCGTTTTCGTCCGCATCATTCACTTGTATATATCGTTCGCTTTCCTCCAGGAAAACCTCAATGCCCGCAATCGTCGTCTTTTTCATGCCCGATTCCCGGTCCGGCGGTCTCCGCCCCGTCCTTCGGCTTCGCGTCCGTCTCCAGCAGTTTGAGGATATGCGCGCCCTCCCGGATGGACTCGTCGCGGACAAACACAAGCTCCGGAACATGCCGCAGCGACAGGGCGCGGCCCAGCTCGCGGCGCAGGAAGCCGGAGGCGCTCTTCAGGCCCGCGATGACCTCGGCGGGGCGTTCCAGCGCGCTGATATACACCCTGCAAGCCGACAGGTCCCGCGCCGTTTCCGCGCGGGACACACTGACGACCCCCTGCACACGGGGGTCCTTCAGCAGGGCGATCAACCGGCTCAGCTCGCGCCGGATTTCCATGTCGATTTGCTCCAGCCGGTTACTCACGCTTACTGCTTGACCTCCTCCATCATATACGGCTCCACGACGTCGCCTTCCTTGAGGTCGTTGAATCTCTCAATGGACAGGCCGCACTCATAGCCGCCGAGGACCTCCTTCACATCGTCCTTAAAGCGTTTCAGCGACGCCAGGCTGCCCTCGTGGATGACCACGCCGTCGCGCAGAAGGCGCACGCTCGCGCCGCGCACCACCTTGCCGTCCTGCACATAGCAGCCGGCGATGACGCCGACGCCCGAAACCTTGAATATCTGGCGGATTTCCACATGGCCCAGAACCACCTCGCGGAATTTCGGGGCCAGCATCCCCTTCATGGCGGCCTCGATTTCCTCGATGCAGTCGTAAATCACGCGGTACAGGCGGATATCGACGCCCGCGCGCTCGGCGCTCTGGGCGCTGGAGGCGTCGGGCCGGACGTTGAAGCCCACGATAATCGCGCCGGCCGTCGAGGCCAGTAAGATGTCGCTCTCGTTGATGGCGCCCACCGCGCCGTGGATGACGCGCACGCGCACCTCTTCGTTGGTGATTTTCTCCAGGGAGGTGCGCAGCGCCTCGATGCTGCCCTGCACGTCCGCCTTGATGATGATGTTTAAGTCCTTGATCCCGCCGGCGTGGATCTGCGCGTACAGATCCTCCAGGGAAACCTTCGCGCCCGTCTGTGTGCCGCGCGAGCGCTCGTCCTTCTCCTGCTGCTTGCGCTGGCTGACCAGCTCGCGGGCCATGCGCTCGTCGGAGACGGCGTTGAAGGTATCGCCCGCGCCCGGAACCTCGGCCAGACCCACGATCTCCACGGGGACGCTCGGGCCCGCCGTTTCCAGCTTGCGGCCCTTGTCGTCGGCCATCGCGCGGACGCGGCCCACGCTCTTGCCCGCGATGACGATGTCGCCCTGCTTCAGCGTGCCGTTCTGCACCAGCACCGTGGCCACGGGGCCGCGGCCCTTTTCGAGCTTGGCCTCGATGACCGTCCCCTTGGCCGGGCGGTTGGGGTTGGCCCTCAAATTGCGCATTTCGGCGGTGAGAAGGACCATTTCCAGCAGGTGGTCGATGCCTTCCCCGGTCTTGGCGGAGACCTTGCACATGATGGTGTCGCCGCCCCATTCCTCGGCCACCAGGCCCTGCTCGGTCAGCTGCTGGGTGATTTTATCCGGCTGCGCGCCGTCCTTGTCCATCTTGTTAATCGCCACCACGATCGGCACGTCCGCCGCCTTGGCGTGGCTGATGGCCTCCAGGGTCTGCGGCATGATGCCATCGTCGGCGGCGACGACCAGGATGGCGATATCCGTCACGGACGCGCCGCGCGCGCGCATCGACGTAAACGCGGCATGGCCCGGCGTATCCAGAAACGTGACGTGCTGCCCGTGCTTTTCCACACGGTAGGCGCCGATGTGCTGTGTGATGCCGCCGAACTCCCCGTCGGCGACGCTGGCGGAGCGGATATAGTCGAGCAGGCTGGTCTTGCCGTGGTCAACGTGGCCCATGACCACCACCACGGGATCGCGCGTGATCAGATGCTCATCCCTGTCCTCGCTGGCGTCAATCAGGCGCTCCTCGATGGTCACGACGACCTCGCGCTCGACCTTGGCGTTAAACTCCATCGCCACCAGAGAAGCGGTGTCAAAATCGATGACCTGTGACAGCGAGGCCATCACCCCCAGCTTGACCAGCTGCTTGACGACCTCCGCGCCCGTCTTTTTCAGGCGCACCGCCAGCTCCTGCACGGCGATCTCGTCGGGGATCATCACCTTCAGCTGCTGCTTCTTCAGCGCCTCGATGCGCAGGCGGCGCATACGCTCCTGTTCCTCATAGCGCTTCTTGGAGCTGATAAAGGGCGTGTTCTGCCGGCGGCCCGGCGAGGATTTGATTTTCTCCTTGCCCTGCTTCATACGGTCGGCCCTCTCGGGGACGAGCCTGTCCACACGGTCGTCGTAACGCGCGATATTCATCTGCACGCCGCGCGTATCAATAATGTGTACCTGCGGGGGCTGGCGTTTCATGGGCTGGCCGGTTCCGGCCGGCGCGGGCCGGTCTCCCGGTCCGGCTTTCCCCGCCGCGGGAGGCGTCGCGGCAGCGCCCGGCCCGGCGGGCCCCGCGGGCGCGGTCTGAACAGATCCGGCCTGGAGAGATCCCGTCTGGAGAGGCTCCGCAGACTTCGGCGCGGACGTGGGCGCGGACGCGGATGCGGCCCGCTCAGGCTCACGGTAAACCTGCGCGTAGACGATCTCGATGCTTTCAATCTGATTGTGCAGTGTAAGGTAGTCGAAAATCAGATTCAGCTCGTGCTCCTCCAGCGCCTGCATGTGATTTTTCGGGGCTGTAAGGTATTTCGTCATAACGTCGCTGATCTCCTTGGAGCTCACGCCGAAATCCTTTGCCAGCTCATGGATCCGATACTTGATCGTCATTGCCAAGGGTCATGCCTCCCCTTACCGGTTAGTTTTAAGTGTTACGCCGCGTCTTCGGAACCGTGATCGAATGATACAGGCCTTTGTCGGTGACGGCGAGGACGGCGCAAAGGTGTTTGCCGATGGCGCGGCCGACGGTTTCCCTGGGGTAATCCAGCTGTACCAGCGGCAGGCCGGCCTTGTCCGCCAGAAACCTGGCCTCGCGGGCGGCGGCGGCTCCGGCGTCGGAGGCCAGCAGCAGGCCGGCGCAGCGGCCGATCTCCCGCGATATGCGGTCCGCGCCGTATATCACACGTCCCGCCTTATAGGCCAGCCCCAGCGTGCTGAGCGTTTTGTCCGTCATGCTTTTGCCGTCCCGGCCAGGACGTCCAGCGTTTGCTGTACCTCAGCGGGAATCGGGGCGGCCAGCGCGCGCTCCAGCGCGCGGCTCTTGGCGACGCGCTTGCGGCACGCGGGGTCTTGGCAGAGGTATACGCCGCGGCCCGGCTTCCGGCCCGTCGCGTCCAGAGACACCTCTCCGGCCGGCGAACGCACCACGCGGATCAGCTCCGCCTTGGGCTTATGCTCACGGCAGCCCATACACTGGCGCACGGGCACATACCTGGGCTTGCTCATGTCTCCTCTTCCACAAAGCTCTCCGGCTTGATGTCGATCTTATAGCCGGTCAGCTTGGCGGCCAGACGCGCGTTCTGCCCCTCCCGCCCGATCGCCAGCGAGAGCTGGTCGTCCGGAACGATGACGCGGCAGCTTTTCCCCTCCGCGGCCAGACGGACCTCCAGCACCGTGGCGGGGGCCAGCGCCTGCGCGATGTATTCCTCGGGGTCCTCGCTGAACAGCACCACGTCGATCTTCTCCCCGCGCAGCTCCGCGACGACGCTGTTGACGCGCTGGCTTTTCGGGCCGATGCACGCCCCGCGCGGGTCGACGTTCTCATCGGACGACCACACGGCGAGCTTGGTGCGGTTGCCCGCCTCCCGCGCGATGGAGCGAATCTCCACCAGGCCCTCCGCGATCTCGGGCACCTCCAGCTCGAACAGCCGCTTGACCAGCCCCGGATGCGTGCGTGAGATCAAAATCTGCGGACCGCGCGGCGACTTGCGGACCTCGACGACATAAATCCTCACGCGGTCGCCCTCGCGGATGAACTCGCCGCGCGCCTGCTCGCCCGCCGTCAGGACGACCTCGGTCTTGTCGTTTCCGCTGCCAAGCTCTAAAATCAGATTGCCGTTGCGCTGGTCGACGCGAGTGACCAGCGCGGGCAGAATCTCGTTCTCCTTGGAGGTAAATTCCTGAAAGATCATGCCCCGCTCGGCCTCGCGGATGCCCTGGATGATGACCTGCTTGGCCGTCTGCGCGGCAATGCGGCCGAAGCTGCTCATGGGAATCTCGATGCTGATGGTGTCGCCGACGGCCGCGCCCGGCGAGATGGCCCGCGCTTCCTCCGGCGTCATTTCCATCGCGGTGTTTTCGACGGTCTCCACGACGTCTTTCTTTACGTACATGTGGATTTCTTTTTTCTTCTCATCCAGCTCCACCGCGAGATTGTCGGTCACGCCCGCGTTGTCCCGGCGGTAGGCCGTGGTCAGCGCCTGCGCGATCTTCTCGTGCATGTACTCGCGCGGGATGCCCTTTTCCTTCTCGATCATCAGGATGGCGTCAAAGAATTCGGCGTTCATGTCTGTTCATTCCCCCGTGTTTATGGATAAATTAAAACTTCAGTCTCAGCCGCACCTGCGCGATCCCGGCGCGCTCAAAGGTTTGCGGATTTTTGCCCGCCGTGTCGTCCAGGGTCAGCGTTTCGGCGTCGAAGGCGGCCAGATGCCCGAAATGCTCCCGGGAACCGTCCTTCGGGGCGTACAGCCGGACCTCCGCGTAGCTGCCCGCAAACCGACGGTAGTCCTCCTCGCCGCGCAGAACGCGCTCCGCCCCGGCGGAGGACACCTCCAGCGTATAGCTCTGCGGGATGGGGTCGGCCTTGTCCAGCATGGGGTCCAGCGCGCGGGAAACCGCCTCGCACATATCCATGTCTACGCCGCCGGGGCTGTCGATGGTCACGCGCAGAACCCACGACGGTCCCTCACGGGCAAACTCAAGGTCCCAAAGCCCGGCCCCGCAACGCTCCGCCGCCGCCGCCGCCAGCGGCCGGACCTTTTCGATCACGCTCATATCGGCCCTCATTTCCGGCAGAGTGCAAGCTGC
>WRLJ01000082.1 GCA_009777685.1 Oscillospiraceae bacterium
GTGCCGGACAGCCGCGCCAGATAACGCGCGAAGCGTTCCACGTTGGTCTCGTCCAGGTCGTGGTCGATCTCGTCCAGCACGCAGAACGGCGCGGGGCGCACCTGAAACAGCGCGAAATACAGCGCGATGGCCGTCAGGCTCGTCTCGCCGCCGCTGAGCAGGGAAATCGAGCGCAGTTTCTTGCCCGGCGGCTGGCTCTTGATCTCGATGTCGCAGTTGAGTACATCTTCCGGGTCCAGCAATTCCAAATGCGCCTGACCGCCGCCGAAGATGTCGCGGAACGTGCCTTGAAACTGCCCGTTGATGCGTTCAAAGCGTTCCGCGAACAGCAGGGTCATTTCGGCGGTCAGGCCGGCGATGATTTTTTCCAGCTCCGCCTTGGCCTTGAAGGCGTCGTCGTACTGCACGGTCAGCAGCTCCAGCCGTCCGGCGACCTCGTCGTAGGCCTCGATGGCCCCGAGGTTGGGGAGGCCCAGCGCGGTCATCGCCTTCTTCAGCTCCGCCGCGCGCCGCTGGGCTTTGGCGCGGGACTCCATCGGCGTGCGTACCTCGGCGGCGCTGGAATAGGTCAGCTCATAGCTGGTCCAAAGCCGGTCGGCGATGGCGCGTTCCTCCGCCTCGCCCGCGGTGATCTTGTTCTCCAGACGGGCCGTTTCCTGCGCCAGCCGCGCGTTTTCCTCCGTCCGTTCCTTGATGGCGCGGCTCAGCGCGCCGCGCGCCTGCTCGATGTCCTGCTGCTGGGCGTACAGCGCGCGCAGAGCGTCCTGCTGCTCCTCCACAAGGCGGCGATGCTCCCCGCGCCCGCCGGACAGCTCCTCCCGCTGGCGGAGCAGGTCCTCTTTTTTGGCGCGGTAGCCGTCCAGGGCCGCCTGCCGGGTCTGCTCATCGCCGCTCATTTCTTCGCGCAGACGCGCCAAATCCAGCAGCGCGCGGTCGCGCCCGGCCACGGCCTCGGACAGCTCCGCCTTGCGTTCGCGCAGCGCCCCCGCTTCGGCGGCCACGCCCCGCTGCTGTGCGCTTAGCTCCTCATGCCCGCCGCCCAGGGCTTGCAGTTTGGCCTGCGTATCGGCGATGGACGCGCTCAGGGCGGAGTGTTTTCCCTCCCATGCCTCGCGGCCCGTCCGCGCTTCCGACAGGCGCGCCTCCAGCTGCTCCTGCTCGCCGGCCAATTGGTCCAGCGCGATGCGCGCGCCCTCCAGCGCCGTCTCGCGGTGCTGGACGTCGGCGGTCAGACCGGCGAGGGCTTCCGTCGCGGCTCCGCGCTCCGCCTCCGCCGTTTCAATTTCATAGACGACCCCGCTCAGCTCGCGCTCCGCCGCTGAGACGTCCCGCTTGCAGGCGTCGTGCTTTTCGGTCAGGGCCTTCAGGCCGGTCTCCAATTGGGCCAGCTCGTTCTTGCGGGCCAGCAGGCCCGTGCTTTTGGCGACGGAACCGCCCGTGATGGAACCGCCGGCGTTGAGGACCTGCCCGTCCAGCGTGACGATGCGGTAGCGGTAGCCCCCGGCCCGCGCCAGCGCGATGCCGTCGTCCAGGGTCTCCACGACCGCCGTGCGGCCCAAAACCGACCGCAGGATGTCCGCGTACCGGCCGTCCACCCGCACAAGGCCGGACGCCACGCCGATAAAGCCCCGCGCGTTCCGCAGAGGCTCCATCTCCTGGCCGCGCACGCTGGACAGCGGCAGGAAGGTGGCGCGCCCCGCGTCGCGGCGCTTGAGGAGGCTGACGCAGGTCTTCGCGTCCTCCTCCGTATCGACGACGATATGCTGGGTCGCCGGCCCAAGGGCCGTCTCGATGGCGACGGCGTATTCGTCGTCCACCGTAATCAAATCCGTCAGCGTCCCGTGGGCGAAGGGAAACCCTTCGTTCAGCACGGCGCGGACGGCATTGGAAAAGCCCTGCCGCTCCCGCTCCTGCTCGGCCAGCAAATGCCGGCGCGAGGACAGGCGGGCCTGCTCCAGCTCCAGCGCGGACAGCCGCTCCCGCGCCTCGTCGGCGCGCTTCCGGCGCGTCTGAAGGCGCAGAGCGTAGCCGCCCAGCACGTTGTCCAGCTCCGCGACCTTCTCCGCGGCGGCCCCGCGCAGGGTCTGTGCCTCCGCCAGCGCGGCCCCGGCCTCGGATATGGCGGCCTCGCGGCCCTCACGCTCGGCGTCCAGCGTCTGACGTCGCGCGTCCCATTCCGACCGCTGGGCGTCAAAAGACGCCTGCTCCAGCAGGGCGAGGTTCAGGCCCTCACGCAAACGCCCCTCTTCCAGACGCAAAAGGCCCAGCTGCGCGTCCAGATCGCCGCTGCGGGCCGCCAGCTCCTCCGCCTTGGCCTGTAAGGCGGCAATCTCGTTTTGAACCCCGTTCAATTCGGCCATCAAGCCCGCGCGCTCCGCTCCGGCTCCGGCGATTTGCGCGTCCAGACCGCCGCTGCGCGTCGCGCTCTGCTCCATGTCGGCCAGAATACGCTGAATGTTCTCCTCATGATGCTCGACGTCCGCGCCGATGACGGCCAGGCGGCTTTCGGCGGACTGCGCCGCCTCCTCGCGGCGGCTCAGCTCCCCGCGCGCCTGTTCGGAGGCCAGCAAGGCGTCGCGCGTCTGAGACTCCAGCGTTTCCTCCCGGGCGTACAGCTCATTGAGCGCGTCCTGTCCCTGCTGAGACTGCTGGGACGCGAGACGGAGATTGTCCCGCAGGGGCGTGAACGCGGCCTTGACGCGGTCCCAGTCGTCCAGCCAGAGGTTGATCTCATGGCCGCGCAGCTCGTCGCGCAGCAACAGGAAGCTGCGGGCCTTTTCGGCCTGCCCCTTCAGGCTCTCGGCCTGCGGGGCCAGCTCCTCGATCTTGTCCGACACGCGCAGCAGATTGACCTGCGCGTTGGCCAGCTTGCGCTCGGCGTCCTCCTTGCGGTGGCGGTAGCGCGAGATGCCGCACGCCTCCTCAAAGACATTCCGCCGGTCGCCGCTCTTGTCGGAAATGATGCGTTTGAGCATCCCCTGCCCGATGATGGAGTAGCCGTCCTGTCCCAGTCCCGTGTCCATCAGCAGTTCCTGAATATCCTTCAGGCGGCAGGCGGCCTTGCCCATAAAATACTCGCTCTCGCCGGAGCGGTACAGTCGCCGCGTGACCAGAATTTCGTCCATATCTTGACTAAACCCGCGCTCTGTGTTGTCCAGGCACAGCGAAACCTCGGCAAAGCCCACGGCGGACCGGGTCTCCGTGCCGTGGAAGATCAGTTCCTCCATGCGCTTCTCACAGCGCAGCGCGCGGGGGTTCTGTTCGCCCAGCACCCACCGCAGGGCGTCGGCAATGTTGGACTTGCCCGAGCCGTTCGGGCCCACAACCGCCGTCAGGCCGTCCTCCACCGTCAGCCGCAGCTTGTCGGGAAAGGTCTTAAACCCCTGGAGTTCAAAATATTTGAGTTTTATACGACCACCCCCGAATGAGAAAAAAATGGAGTATGGAAGATGGGGAAAATCAGGATTCTGCCCGTGTGCGGTATGGAGAGGGGGACGCCTCGTTATGTACTGATTATCCTAAGAAACTGCTTCAGATATTTCCCCTTCATCCGATCCTCTTCCTCCCGGTCCAAGCGGCGCTCCCCGAAGCAGACAAATCCGTTGGATTCATAGAAACTGAGCAAATACGGAATGTCCTCACATTCCAGATAGACCAATTTTCCGCCTAAGTTCTCCAAGGCCAGCGCGATCTTGTCAATGGCCATTTTAAGCAGTTCGTCCCCTGAGATGAGCTTGTTATATCCGTTCCGGTCATTCTTTCCCAATTGCGCGATCAAGGGCGCCGGTATGCGGTATGCCTTATTTTCTTTGACATAGGTTCCAAATTTGCAAATCTTCTTTGCCATTGACTTTGAGACGGTGGAAGAGGGAATGTCAAAGGCCTTGATGGTCAGGGTGAAGTAACCGGTCAGGACGGGGGATCCTTTATAAGGGCAATACACCAAAAAAGTGTTGGCGATCGACTGTTTGGAAAACTCAATGGCCCGCGAGCGCAAAAAGTATTCCACATCCTTGTTAATTTGGCAAGAAAAGAGGGAAAGATGCTGCTTAACAGCAAGCTCCCCCTCCTGATCCAGCATCGCTTTCAGGCGAACAATCCTGTAGCCGTCCATTTGAATGCATCCACCTACTTTTTGCCCACGATCAACTTGATTTCATCCGCACTGGCGTCCGCGCATTTTTTGGAAAGGACGACCTCCTTGTGAGATTTTCTTCCTGCCCCCTCCAAGGCCCTGATAAGACGCTTGGTGTCGTCCTTGGATTTCATGCGAACATCTTTGAGGATGCTGTTTGTCGCCATCGTACTCACTCCTCAATCGGCGTTTCCCTTATTCTATGTCAAACACGCAAGTGCAAGTCATTGGAAGCTAGGCTATTATTATACCGCACTCGCCAAAGCCTGTCAATGACGATTTTCGGGGCTTTATCCCCCCTCCGCCTTCTCCATGGCCGCCTTGGCCGCGTCCCGCTCCGCCAGACGCTTGCTGCGGCCCTGGCCGCGGCCCGTCACCACGTCGCCGACCAGCACGGCGGACTCGAACCTCTTCTCATGCTCCGGCCCGCTTTCCCCCAGCAGCCGGTACGACGGCGTGGGCAGACCCTTGCGCTGGATCAGCTCCTGATAGGCTGTTTTATAGTCGAAGATATCGGCTTCTGGGGCCTGTCCGGACAGCAAAAAGCGGCTGATCGCCAACTGGGCGGCCTTCATGCCCCCGTCTAAGTAGAGCGCCGCCAGCAGCGCCTCCAGCGCGTCGGCCAGCGTGGACGGGCGGATGGCCGCGCGAATCTCGCCGCGCCCGACCCGTATATACTCGCGCAGACGCAGCTTCTCCGCCGCCGCCGCCAGGCTCGCCTCGCAGACAAGGGCGGCGCGCGCGCGCGTCAGCTCCCCCTCGTTCTTGCGCGGGTGACGCTTATACAGCTCGCGGGAAACGACCATCTCCAGCACCGCGTCGCCCAGAAATTCCAGTCTCTGATTGTCGCCCGGGACGCCCTGCTCTCTCAGCTCCTGCCGGCACTCGTTGGCGTAGGAGGTGTGCGTCAGCGCGGTCTCCAGCAGAGAGGGGTCCTTGAAGCGGTATCCCAGGGCGGTTTCCAGCTCGTTCATTCGCCCGCTCCCGCCTTCATCTTGCCGATATCCTGCTGGATGGCCTCAATCACGCCGGACTCAGCGAAGATTTGGGCTTGCCGGACGGCGTTTTTCAGACATTTGGCGTTGGCGGAGCCGTGCGCCTTGATGACGGGCTTGTTCAGCCCCAGCAGCGGCGAACCGCCCGTCTCGGTGTAGTCCATCGTCTTTTTGAACGCGGTTATGCCGCCCTTCAGCATCAGCGCGGCCATTTTCGTCAGGAGGTTTTGGGTCAGCATGTCCTTGAGCATCCCCGCGAAGAAAATACCGGTCCCCTCCATTGTCTTGAGCAGCACGTTCCCGCTGTAGCCGTCCGCGACCACCACGTCGCACTCGCCCAGCGGCACGCCGCGGCCCTCCACGTTGCCGACGAAATGGATCAGCCCGTCCCGGCCCGCCTGTTCCAGCAGGGCATAGGCTTCCCTTTGCAAATCCGTGCCCTTGGACGGCTCCGCGCCGATGTTCAGCAAGGCCACGCGCGGCTTGTCCAGCTTCATCTGCCGCGCGGCGAAAAAACTGCCCATGCAGGCGAATTGAAGCAGGTACTCCGGCGTACACTCCGTGTTCGCCCCGCAGTCGATCAGCAGCGCGCTGCCGGACTTTGTCGGCAGGAACGGGCAGAGCGCGGCGCGGCGGATGCCCTTGATGCGCTTGATCAGCAGCGTCGAACCGGCCAGCAGCGCCCCGGTGCTGCCCGCCGACACAAATGCGTCCCCCTCGCCCTCCGCCAGCAGGCGCAAGCCCGCGAACATGGACGCGCCGGGCTTCTCCTTCAGCGCGGAGGAAGGGTTGTCCTCCATCCGCACAACCTCCGGCGCGTGCGTGATCTCCACGCCCCCGGGCAGTTCATCCAGCCCCTGTTCCTTCAGCGCCAGCAGGATATCCTCGCCGCGCCCGACCAGAACCGCCTGAATCCCCAGCTCCCGCACGGCGTCCACCGCGCCCTTGACGATTTCGCCGGGCGCGTAGTCTCCGCCCATCGCGTCGATGATGATTCTCATTGCCCGTTACCTCCACTGACCAGAATGGAATCCAGCGCGCTCCGCGCCCGGCAGGACAGGTAATTTCTCTTGTCCTGCTTTTTCAAGGCGGCATCCTCCGGCGGCGGCAGCAAGCCGAAATGGATGTTCATCGGCTGGAACTCTTTGACCGACGGATTTGAGATGTACCGGCACAGCGCCCCCACGGCCGTCTCCGGCGGGAAAGCGGGCGGCGGCTTGCCCCGCAGGGCGGCGGCCGCGCTCCGTCCCGCGGCCAGTCCCGACGCGGCGGATTCGATGTATCCCTCCACCCCCGTGATCTGCCCCGCGAAGTACAGGCCGGGGATATGCCGGGACTGAAAATCCCGGTCCAAAAAACGGGGGGAGTCGAGGTAGCTGTTGCGGTGCATGACCCCAAAACGCAGAAATTCGGCGTTTTTCAGCGCGGGGATCATCGAAAACACGCGCGTCTGCTCCGGGAACGCCAGATGCGTCTGGAACCCCACCAGATTGAACACACTGCCCGCCGCGTCGTCGCGCCGCAGCTGGGCCACGGCATAGGCTCCCTTATCGGTGCGCGGGTCGCGCAAGCCGATGGGCTTCATCGGCCCGAAGCGCAGGGTATCCGCGCCGCGCCGCGCCATAACCTCCACCGGCAGGCATCCCTCGAACACCGCGCCGTCCTCAAAATCATGCCGGGCCGCCTGCCTCGCGGAGCAAAGCTCCGTCCAAAACGCCAGATACTCATCCTTTTCCATCGG
>WRLJ01000083.1 GCA_009777685.1 Oscillospiraceae bacterium
CGCGGAGCCTCGCCCGCAAAGAGAACCCCGGCATCGCGCAAGGCCGCCCGGATGATGTCCGGGGGCATCGCCTCCACCCCCAGCTTGCCCTCGGCGGAGGGGGCGCGTTTGCGGCGTTCCCGGCCGGGGCGGTCGGGGATGTAGGCGTGGAGCGTGCCGGTCGGCAGAACGCCCCGGAGGAGGCCGCGGATGACAAACCCCGCGCCGTCGCTGTCCGTCAGCACCACGACGCCGCGCGTCTCCGCCAGCTTCCGCAGCAGGGCTTTCAGCTCCCGGTCCCGGAACACGCGGAAGCCGCCGGTTTCCATCACCGCCGCGTCGACGGCCCGCAGCACCGCGCTCCTGTCGTGGCGGCCCTCGACCAGTATCACTTCCCGAACGCGGGGACGGGCCGCTCCGCTCATGCCGGCCGCGTCCCGCCGCCGTGGAACATCGTCGCCAATAAAAGCTCCAGGGCGCGTTCGCGGCCCGCGCCGCCCTTCAGCGTCAGGTCCGCCTCGTAGCACGCCGCCAGCGCGCCGCGCAGCCACGGCAGGGTCAGCCGCCGCGCGGACTCCAGCGTAATCCGGGCTTGATACGAGATCCGCATTCCGCACATCGCCGCCAGCGCGTCCGCGCCCTTCCGCGCGTCCAGCAGCAGCCGCGCGGCATACAGATTGAGCATCTGTCCCGTGATCACGGCCAGAATTCTGACAGGCGGCTCGTCCCCCGCGGTCTCCAGACCGCGCAGGAGGCGGGCGGCCTTTTTCGGTTGGTTGGCGGCGACGGCGTTGGTCAGGGCATAGACGCTCGCCTCGGTTGCGGGGATCACGAGACGGTCGATATCCTCCCTGGTAATGTACGGCTCGTCGGTGGAGCAGACGAGCTTGCGCAGCTCGCACAGCAGGTTTTGCATATCCGCGCCGCAGAGAAAGACCAGATACTCGGCCTCGCCGTGCCCCAGCTCCTTGCCGGCGGCCGCGGCGTGCTTGCGCGCCCAGGCGATCAGGCGGTCTTCCTTTTGGGGCGCGAATTCCACGGTAAGGCCGTTTTGCTTGACCGTCTGGGCCAGCTTGGTGCGCGCGTCGCACTTATAGGGGAGGGTGTCGTAGTGGAATATGAGGCAGACGCTGTCCGGCAGATCGGACAAAAGCCCCTGTAAACGGGCCGTCACATCGGCTCCCGCGGCAAAAAGCGGATAGTCGTTTACGAGGACCAGCTTGCGTTCGCTCATCATCGGCACGCTCTCAACGGCTTCACGGAGCGCGGAAAAGTCCAGCCCCGCGCCGTCCAGAATCTCCAGATTGAACGCCTCGAACGCCGGCGCGACAAGGGCGGTTTTCAGCGCCTTGACGTAATGCCCGCGCATATAGCTCTCCGGGCCGTGGAACACATACAGCTTCCCGGCGGCTCCGGTTTTGAGCTGGTTTTGCAGGGTTTTCAGGGAGTCCTCCATCAAGCTCAGCCTCTCTGCCGGGGAATCCGGACCGTTATATGGCCCAGCTCCCGCGTGATATAAACCTCCGCGCCGGCGGCCTCAAACCGCTCCAGCGTCTCCGGGGACGGATGGCCGTAGGGATTGCGTCCGGCGGACACCGCCACCGCCTGAGGCCGCAGGGCCTCCAGCCATTCCTCGCCGCCGGAGGTCCTGGAGCCGTGATGTCCGGCCAGCAGGACGCCGTGCTGAGGAAACTCGGCGGCCCGCAAAAGCCAGCGCTCGGAGGCCGCGTCCATATCGCCGGTGGTGACGAAGGAGACGTCCCCGTACCGGACGACCACCGCCATACACTGCTCATTGGCCCCCGGCATCCAGTCGGCGGTGATCAAACCGATTTGCGCCGCGCCCAGAGAAAACGACTGCGGCTCCGTCACGGGGGTATAGTCAAACGGCGGGGGGCTGGCGGCGATTTCCTCCGTCAGCGGGAGCAGGGTCTGCCCGACCGGCATCAGCGCCAGCAGGTCGGGAACGCCTCCGGCGTGGTCCTGATGCGCGTGGGTCAGCAGCAGATAGTCGATGCGCGTCTCGCCCAGGCTTTGCAGATGCCGCGCGGCAATCCGCCCGGGATTTTGCCGGTTGCCGCCGCAGTCGATGACGGCCGTTCTGCCCTCCGAGCGCACGATCACGCACTGGCCCTGCCCGACGTCCAGCACTGTGACGGTCAGCGCGAACCGCGTCTCATGCCAAAGCGTCAGCCCGACGGTCAGCAGCAGAGCAACGGCGGCGTAGGCGGCGGGCAGCTTCCAGGTCTTGCGGAAAAACCCCGTCAGGAGACACGCATAAGCAAACAGCAGCCATGCCGTCAGCAGCGCGTTGGAGGTGTACAGCGCGGCAAAGGGGACGCGCGCGATCCGGTCAATGGCCCATAGGTACGCCTCCAGCAGCCAGCGGGCGGGATACGCGGCGATATAGGCGGCGGGCCACCAGAGCAGGGAAAGGGCCAGCGCTCCGAAGGCCAGCAGGAAAATCAGGTTGACGATCCACAGCAGCAGGATGTTGGCCAGCGGCCCGGCCAGGGAAACGCCGTCAAACGTGACCGCCGCGACGGGCGCGGAGAACACCAGCGCGGACAGAGACGCGGCGCACGCCGGGGCCGCCGCCCGCTTTGCGGGTTCGGGCAGGCGGCGCAGGACAGGCGCGTCCATGAAAAACCGCGCCAGCGGCCCGGCAAACAGCGTCAGGCCCAGCACCGAGGCAAAGGAAAGCTGAAACCCCGCGTCCTGTACCGCGTAGGGATTGACCAGCAAAATGGCCGCCGCCGCAAACAGCAAGGCGCGGACGGCGCTGTACTGCCGCCCCAGCAGCGGCGCGAGAAGGAAGCAGGCGTACATCAGCGCGGCCCGAACGGCGGAGGCGGGAAACCCGACAGCCGCCGCGTAAAGAAAAATCACCGGCAGGCACACGGCGGCGGCCCATCCCCGGCGGCGGACGATCAGCATCAGAAATCCGGCCAGCATGGAGATGTGCAGCCCCGACACGGCGGCGACATGGCTCATTCCGGAGCGGAACAGGCCGTCGCGCAAAGGCTCGCTGAAGCGGGAGGTATCGCCGGTCAGCAGGCCGCGCAGAAACGCGGCCTGCCGCGGGGAAAACAAACCGTCGATCCGCCCGCGCAGGGCTTCCGCCCATTGCAGGGGCCTGTGCTGTAAAGGAATTGACTTTACAGGTGTGACGGCGACCGGCTCCCGCTGGGAGGCGGTCAGGTGCCGGCCGTAGATATACCCGGCCTTGACGCGGAACCCGCCGGTCACAACGTCTCCCGGCTTCAGCGCGGCGGGATCATAGCCGCCGTCCCCCGGCGGGTCAAGGTAGACCGCGGCGGAAACGCCCAGCATCCGCCCGTCCACGACGTACCCGTAGGCGCTCTCCCGGGGATATCCGGCGACCGTGATTTCCGCGTCTATGGTCTGCCCGTCGGCGGCGTAGGCCTCCCGCAGAAACATCCGCGTATAGGCAAAGCGCCAGCCCGCGTACAGCAGGCAGGCCAACAGCGCGATCACAGCGGCGCGTTTATATTTCTCCACCGTTCCTCAATATTCCCTCAGCTCAGGCTGAGGGAAAGCTCCCGCTTCCCCAGGATGTGAAAATGCAGATGCGAGACCGACTGCCGGGCGTCCCGGCCGCAGTTGGCGACGACGCGGAAGCCGCCGTCCAGGCCCCATTCGGCCTGTTTCTCAGCCATCACGGCAAACAGACGCCCCACATCGCCCGCGCGTTCGGGGAATTGGGCCAGCGACGCCACAGACTCCAGATGCGGCGCGCCCTTCAGAATCGCCAACGCATGGAAGGGGGCTTCGGGGGCGATGTCCTTGAAGATCAGGATGCCGTCGTCCTCGTAGAGCTTGTCGGAGGGAATCTTTCCCTCGATGATGCCGCAGAATAAGCAGTCCATGGGAGAAACCTCCTTACGGATGATTGGGGCGTTGCAGTAGTCAGTGGTCAGTAGTCAGATGACACGAAAGGAGAATAGCGCAGGATGTTTCTGCCCAGAACCCTGGCCTGCTCCAGCTTGTCCGGCCGGCGCAACACATCGCCGGGCCCGTCGGCGGAAACGGTCACGCCGTTTAGTTCGCCGGGGACGCACAGCATCCCGCTGGAAAGGTAAAAATTGTGAATCGCCTCTAACACATTGGTTTGACCGCCGCCGCTCGCGCTTCTGCCCACCGCGATGGCCCCGCCCAGCTTGCCCTTCAGCGGCTGATGCTTGGCCGCAAAGGTCCTGTCCATCAGCGCTTTCAATTGCGCGGGCACGTTACGGTAATACGCCGGCGCGGAAATGACGACCGCGCCGCACCATTCATACGCCTCGTAGATTGCATCCATGTCGTCATGGAGACAGCACGATTTTCGTTTCACACAGGTTTCACAGCCCGTACAGGGGGAGATTTGCCTTTCGGAGAGCAGCATCCGCCGGATTTCCCATCCCGCCTCCGCAAACGGCTCCAGCGCGGCGTTCAGCAGGCATTCCGAGTTGCCGTTTTTTCGGGGTGTGCCGGAGATCCCCAGAACCCTTCTCACAACAGGCCCTCCACCGACTGCAAGGCCTCCGAGACCCGCGCCGCGTCCTTGGCACCGCCCATCGCGGAGTCCGGCTTGCCGCCGCCGGAGCCGCCGCAGGCCGCCGAGACGGCCCGGATCAGGCTGCCCGCGTGCGCGCCCCTAGCCAGGGCGTCCTTGCCGCAGACGGCCAGCAGCGATACCTTCTCCCCGCCGGTCCCGGCCAGAACCGCCACGACATTCGGGTCCTTATCGCGCAGATAGTCGCCCATCTCCCGCAAGGCCGCGGCGTCCCACGCGCCGGAGTGACCCGTGACAAGCGCATAGCCCTTCACCTCCCGCGCGGAGGCCAGCAGCGCGGCGGCGTCGGCGCGGACGAGCTGGGCCTTCAGGCGCGCCAGCTCCCGCTGGGCGTCCCGGCTTTGGGCCAGCGCGGACTCCAGCTTGGATTCCATTTCCGCCGGAGAGGTTTTCAGCAGGTCCGAGGCGCGGAGGAGCGCGCGCTGCGCGCCGTCCAGCTGCTCCAGCACCGCAAGGCCCGTGCGCGCCTCGATGCGCCGCACGCCGGAGGCAATCGACGTCTCGCTCCGAAACCAGAACGCCCCGGCCTTGGCCGTGTTGTCCAGATGCGTGCCGCCGCACAGCTCGAAGGAGTAGTCCCCCATCCGCACGGTGCGGACGGTTTCCCCGTACTTCTCGCCGAAGAGCGCCATCGCGCCCCGCGCCTTGGCCTCCGCCAGCGGCATTTCGCGGGCGGTAACGGGCAGTCCCTCCAAAATCCGCCGGTTGACGGCGGCGCAGACCTGCCCGATCTCCTCGCCGGTCAGGGCGGAAAAATGCGTAAAGTCAAAGCGCAGGCGGTCCGGCTCCACCAGCGAGCCGGCTTGCTCCACATGACTGCCCAGCACGTCCCGCAGGGCCTGCTGGAGCAGATGCGTGGCGCTGTGGGCGCGCATAACGGCGGCGCGGCGGTCCGCGCCGACCTCCGCCGTGACGGTGTCGCCGGTTGAAACCTCGCCGGAAATAAGCTCCCCCGTGTGGACGATCTTTCCGTCCCCCGTCCCGCGCACACCGGTGACGCGCATGTCAAACAGGTCGTTATAGAGGCGGCCCGTGTCGGAGGTCTGACCGCCGCTCTCGGCGTAAAAGGGCGTTTTGTCCAGCACCAGCGTCACGCGGTCGCCGTCAGTCACCGCCGCCCAGACCACCGCCGTCTCCGTCAGAGAGAAGTAGCCCGTAAACTCCGTCCGCAGGTCCCGGTCAAGGCCCATATCCTCGCTTTTCCAGCTTACCTCCCCCATCGCGGCGCGGGCCTCGCGGGCGCGCGTGCGCTGGGCCTGCATCAGCTCGTCAAAGCGCGCCCGGTCCAGCGTCAGCCCCTCTTCCTCCAAAATCTCCAGCGTCAGGTCAACGGGAAAGCCGAAGGTATCATACAGCATAAACGCCGGGTCGCCGCTGAAGAGCGTGCCCTGGGTCTTCTGGATTTCGTCGCGCAGCATCGCCAGCCCCGCGCCGATGGTTTTGGAAAACCGCTCCTCCTCGATGCGGATCACCGTCCGGATCATGTCGGAGCGCTTGTGCAGGTCGGGATAGGCCGCCCCGCTCTCCTCAATGACCGTCGCGGCCAGAGCGCATAAAAACGGCTCCTCGACGCCCAGCAGACGCCCGTGCCGCGCCGCGCGGCGCAGCAGGCGGCGCAGGACGTAGCCGCGCTTTTCATTGCCGGGCTGCACACCGTCGCAGATCATCATCACGGTGGAGCGGATGTGGTCGGTAATCACGCGCAGGGACATGTCGTGCTTTTCCGACTGCCCGTAGGGAATGCCGGCGATTTGGCTGACATGCCGGAGGATGCGGGTGATGGTATCCACCTCGAATACGCTGTCCACGCCCTGCACCACGCAGGCCAGACGCTCCAGCCCCATGCCGAAGTCGATGTTCTTCTGGGCCAGCTCGATGTAGTTGCCCTGCCCGTCGTTGGAAAACTGGGTGAAGACGTTGTTGCCGACCTCCACAAAACGGTCGCAGTCACAGCCGACCTTGCAGTCCGGGCCGCCGCAGCCGTTTTCCGCGCCGCGGTCAAAGTATATCTCCGAGGAAGGCCCGCAGGGGCCGGAGCCGATGTCCCAAAAATTGTCCTCCCGGCCCAGCCGCGCCATGTGCGTCAGAGGGATGCCGACCTCGTTGACCCAGATATCCCACGCCTCGTCGTCGTCGAGGTAGACCGAGCAGTAAAGACGCTCCGGGTCGATGCCCATGACCCGGGTGAAGAACTCCCAGGTCCACACGATGGCCTCGCGCTTGAAGTAGTCGCCGAAGGAGAAATGGCCGAGCATCTCAAAGAACGTGCAGTGGCGGCTGGTTTTGCCGA
>WRLJ01000084.1 GCA_009777685.1 Oscillospiraceae bacterium
CCGGCCATAGGCTCGGCGAGCAGCCCCTGGCCAAGCAGGAAAAACAACCCCGCAAAAAAGGCGTACACCCCCAGCCGCCACTCCATCGCGAACACCGTGATGGAGAGAACGACAATGGGGATGAGGCAGAACAGCACACTGGCCAGCGCGTCGGCGCAGAGACTGACCGCGAGGCCCGCGTCGGTGTTCATCGCCGACAGCCGCTCCCCCGAGTGGACGCGGTCCTCCGTGCCGGAGGCCATAAAGGCGCGGAGCATTTTGGTCTGTAACCGCCGTTTCGTTTTCAGCTCCCCGGCGACATACATCAATATCCCGGGCCAGAGCAACGCAATAAACAGGGCGAACAGCCCCACGGCCTGAAGCCCGGCCATCCAAAGCGCCGTGAAATCCAAATTCAGCATCGCCCCCGTGATCCCGCCCATCAGCACGGCGTTCATCAGCGAAAAGAACACCGCCTGCGAGGTGTAGAGCAGCGTGCCGATCACCAGAAGCGGCAGATGCGGGCGGGCAAAGCCGTACACAAACCCGAATATGCGCAGGCGGCTGATTTGCTTCATCCCGCCCCGCCCCCCTTCGTCAGGGTGACGACCCGGTCGGCCATCTCCAGCACGGCCTGCCGGTGCGCCACCACCACGGCGGTCTTGCCGCCCGTTTTGACGTAATCGCGGAACGCCTCCAGCACCGCCCGCTCCGTGGCCGGGTCCAGAGCGCTGGTCGCCTCGTCAAAGAGCAGGATGTCCGCGTCGCGGTAAAAGGCGCGGGCCATGGCGATGCGCTGCTTCTGCCCGCCGGACACATTGGCCGCCGACTCGCTCAGCACGGCGTCAAAGCCCTCGGGCAAGCCCGTGATAAACTCGTAAATGCCCGCGTTCTCGCAGGCGGCGCGCAGCTTATCCTCGTCGTCCGGAAGATTCCCAATAATGTTCTCCCGGATCGAAACCGGCAGCAGATAGCCGTCCTGCGGCACATAGGTCACATGGGGGGAGGACAGCGAAATCCGCCCGCCGTCCGGTGCGTACAGCCCCAGCATCAGCTTCAGCGCGGTGCTCTTCCCGCACCCGCTCGGCCCCGCCACGGCGGTGACGCTCCCCTGGTCCACGGCGAAGGACACGCCCTCAAAGATCATGGCGTCCTCCGAGTACCCGAAGCGCACGTCGTCAAAGACGGCGGCGTACTTTCCGGCGGTGTCCATGCGTATGCCTTCCCCCGCCGCCGTGTCCGGCGTGAACTCCATCACCCGCATGGCCGACGCCTTGGCCAGCTGGAGCCGCGCCAAGTCCTGGGCGAACATCATCAGCCAGCTCCCCACGGGGCCGGATACGACGGTCAGCGTGACAAACCCGGCAAGCGTCATCTCCCCGCGGATCACGAGGGCGCAGGCCGCCATGCCCAGCGCGGCCGTGGGCAGGAAGGTCGTGAACACTCCTGTGAGAAGCAGCGGCACGCTGATCTTGGAGGCCTCGTATTCGGCCCGATAGCATTTCATAAAGCTCTCGTCAAACCGCCGCTCCACGGCGGCCTCCAGCCCGTAGGCCTTGACGGTCAGCGGGTTTTGGAGCGCGTCGGCGACGACGGCGACGGTTTCCGCCCTCCGCTCCGACACCACCAGGCGTTTTTTGCCGATGGGCGCGGACAGCTTGGCCTGGAACACCGCCAGCAAGGGGAACAACGCGAAATAGACCAGCGTGAGCCAGCCGTTGATATACGCCATGAACACCGCCGACACCAACAGGGTGGCAAACTGCGAGATTTGAGCCAGGGCCTGGGTGGTCACAAACTCCGCCGCCAGCGGCGCGTCGTTGGTGAACAGCGAGACGCCCTCGCCGCTGTTTTTCGCCGCGAAATCCCGGTACGGCATGTCCAGCAGGCGGCGCGTGAAGACGGCGCGTATCCTGTGGATGGCCGCGCCGAAGGCCCGCTGGCGCAGCAGCGCCGTAAGGCTGTCCAGCAGGACCTGCGCCGCGCCCGCAACGGCCAGCACGAGCAGAAAGCCCATCATTTCGCCGTCCAGACCCAACTCCGCCGCCTGAGCCATATCGCCCGTGGCCCGCGCGGACAGCAGGCCGGCCACGGCCGCGGCGGCGGCCGGCAGGATGTACAGCGCCGCGAAGCGGGCGTATTTCAGGCGGTACGTCCGCAGGGTGGAAAAGAAGGCTTTGATCATACGGCTCCTCCAGAGCGTTCCTCGGTCACAGGGCAGACACGGCCAGTCCCGGTCATTCCCCGATAATCTTCACCAGCACGCGCTTATCGCGCATCCCGTCAAACTCGCCGTAAAAAATCTGCTCCCATGTGCCGAAGTCCAGCTTGCCGTTGGTGACGGCGACCACCACCTCGCGCCCCATCACCGAACGCTTCAGGTGCGCGTCGGCGTTGTCCTCGTAGCCGTTGTGGTCGTATTGGCTGTGGGGCTTTTCCGGCGCGAGTTTTTCCAGCCAGCGCTCAAAGTCGCGGTGCAGGCCACTCTCGTTGTCGTTGATGAACACGCTGGCCGTGATGTTCATGGCGTTGACGAGGCAGAGTCCCTCACGGACGCCGCTTTCGGCCAGCGCGGCGTTCACCTGCGGGGTGATATTGAGGTAGGCGCGGCGGGTCTGGGTGCGGAAGGTGAGTTCCTTGCGGCAGGTTTTCATGGGAATGGCCTCCTTGACGGGTAAAAGTTAATGTTCCTTACTCTGGTGCGCCGCGTCATCTAAAACATGACATCTGTGCAGGGACGGCCGCCCCTGCAATCGGCATAAACCGTTAGATGTTACGGCGTAGCAGTCCGCAAGCCTTTCTCTAATTCTCCGCGTAAATGCTCTCGATTACCTGCACCAGGCGCCGGGATACCTCGTGGAGGTCGGCGTCCTTCAGCTGGGCTCCGGCCATCGCCTGATGGCCGCCGCCGCCCAGCTTCTCGCAGATGACCTGTACGTTGAAGTCGCCCAGGCTGCGGGCGCAGACGGCCGTTTCCCGATCCCCCGCGGGGAAGACCACAAAGGACGCCGCCACGCCGCTGACCGTCAGCAGCTCGTCGGCGGCCTGCGCCGCCACGGTGCGGTCCACAGGCGTCTCCATCACGCTCATGGCGCATTTCGGGCCGACCATGCGCGCCTCGCGGATGACCGCGTGGCGCAGGACCGTGCTGTCCAAATCGTTCTGGAACAACTTTTTGACCGCGATCGTGTCCGCCCCCGCGCCGCGCAGAAACGCGGCGGCCTCGAAGGTGGACACGCCCGTGTGCAGGGCGAAATCCTTGGTGTCCAGCACGATGCCCGCCAGCATCGCTCCCGCCTCCGCGCGCGTGATGTCGCCCGGCTCGCAGATATAGCGCATCAGCTCCGCCACCAGCTCGCAGGTCGAGGAAGCATACGGCTCGTGGAAGTTTAGGTCCGCGTTGTCGATGTACGTGGCCGCGCGGCGGTGGTGGTCGATGACGGCCACGCGGTTGACGGTCTGGAGCAGCGGCGGGCTTTCCACGATCTCCGGCCGGTTGCAGTCGACAATGACCAGCAGCGTCTCCGCGTCGGCGTGCAGCAGCGCCGTCTGGCTGTCGATGAACACCCCCTGATACTCCGGCGCGGCGCGCAGTATGCCGATCAGCCGGCGCGCGGGGCTGCGGTTTTCCTCCACGACGATAAAAGCCGGCGTGCCGCATTTGCGGGCGACGCAGACCACGCCCGCCGCCGCGCCGACGCTGTCGATGTCCGCGCCGGCGTGGCCCATGACCATGACCTTCGAGGAGCTGGTGACCAGACGCGCCAGGGTGTTGGCCATGATGCGGCTCTTGACCTTGGTGCGCTTTTCGACCTCCTTGGAATGGCCGCCGAAAAACTCGAAGTTATAGCGGTGCTTGACGACGGCCTGATCGCCGCCGCGCGACAGGGCCATGTCGATGGCCAGCGAGGCGAAGGTGAACGCCTCGGACAAATCCTCGCAGTCGCGGCCGATGCCGATGGAGAGGGTCACGGGGATGTCCCCCGCGCCCGTGATCTCGCGCATGTCCTCCAAAACGGCAAAGCGCTTTTCCTGAAAGGCCGCCAGATGCCGCTCCTCAAAGACAAACAGGTACTTGTCACGGTCATATTTACGCAATATGCCGTGTGCCGGGTCCGCCCAGCGGGAAACCTTTTCGTCGATGGCGGCGTGGAGGTTGCTGCGCTTGGCGTCGGTGACGTTTTTCATAATCTCGTCAAAATTGTCGATCAGCAGGATGGACACCACGGTGCGGCTAAGGGCGGCCTCGCGCCGCAGTTCGACCAGCTCGGTCATGTCGTGGAAATACAGTGTGCCCATCAGGCCGCGCCCGTCGCGCGCGCCGGAGCGGACGATATTTCCGGTGACGGTCAGCACCCGCCCGCGCACCGTGACCTCGCCGGGCCGCTCGCCCTTGCCCTCCAGTAGCCAGCGCAGGTCAAAGCCGGGGATCATGTCGCTGACGCGGATCTCGAAGAGATGCTCCCGCTCGCCGGTCAGCTCGGTGAAGCGAGCGTTGCACCAGAGAATCTCTCCGGTGTCCACGCGCACGACGACCATCGGAAGCGGATAATTGATGACCGAATCCTTCGCGGCCGAGTCGAGGTTGTCGGCGATCTGGTCGAAATAGCGGGCCAGATTCCGCCGCCGGTGGATCACCGAGCGGGCGTAGCCGATGTACAGCAGGATCACCGCCGCGAACTCGCACGCCGCCACGATCGGCTCAAAGAACGCCGTCGCCACCGCAAAGAGGATCAGCACAAGGAAAAACAGCCGCATCCCCGGCTCCAGTATGCGCTGGACCCGTGTCCGTTTTTTCACCGGCAAACCTCCTTGTCCGTTTTGCGGGCGGCCCTTTTGAGAAAGGCGCCCGCAGCCGTCCCAAGCGCTTTCAAAGCGCCCAGGGCCGCGTTTTTGACGCTCCCCTTTTCCAGCGGCTTTTGCATGGGGTCCAGGTCGTAGTGGAGGGTCGCGTACAGTAAAATCAGCGCGAAGTAGAACCCGCCCGTCACCGTGAAAAACACATGCCCGGCCAGCAGCGCGTAGCTGCCCACCGCGCCGAGAGACACCGCCGCGCAGTAGCCGTCGAAATCCCAGCGCCGCAGGAAGGCCCCCGCCACGCGCCAGAGCTGGCGCGCGTAGGGCCAGCAGAAGCAGATCACGCCCAGCACGCCGTAAAAGAGGAATATCTCGCTTAAATCCATTTCGATGACCCGCAGGCGCGATCCGCGCCCCAGCCCGAACAGCCATGTGACCGGAAGCCCGCCGCGCCACTCGCGGATGTTATAGTTCAGCAGTCCCATGCGGCCCGACAGCAGCCGCCCCAGGAACGACTCCTTGGAGCCCATCGCCTCCCGCTCCTGGAGCGTCATCTGCTCGACGATGTCCTGCGGCAGGTCGTGCATCTGTTTCAGGTAATACGATTGCAGGGACACCGCCTTGTCTACAATCTGCCCGGAGCGCCCGTCCGTGACCCAGCCCATCCCGACATAGACCAGCGCGGCGACCCCCAGCACGCAAATCATCGTATACACCCGCGCCGGCCGCTGATAGCGGACCGCCTCGACCAGCGCGTAGACCAGCAGCAGCGCGAGGGACAGCCCGATGCCGGCAAACGCCGTTTTGGTCCCGATCAGCAGCAGCGCGTTGACCGTCAGCGCGGGCGGCAGCAGCCGCAGCAGGTCGCGCAGCCGCTTCGGGCCGTCCGCCAGCCGCAGCAGTGCGTCGCGCAGGCCGAACGGCAGCAGCGCCATCAGAATCGCCGTGGCCTCGTTGCCGGAGAAGAAAAATCCGCGGACGCCGGTGGTCCCGAAGAAATTATAATAGGAGCTGGCGTAAATATCCAGCGCGAAGGTCGCCAGTATGGACCCCGCCACCCAGAACGCGGCCCAGGTGAACAGGCGGTTCAGCAGCGCAAGGCGCGTCTCCCGGTCGCCGTACCGCCGCTTCAGCACATGCCAGAACACCAGGAAGGCGGCGACGTTGTAAATGAATTTCGAGGCGTACTGGATATCCGCGAAAAGCTCGACATCGTTTCCGGCCATCAGCTCGGAGGCCACGCTGAGCAGTGCGGCCAGCCCGATGGGCACAACGGTCCAGACCGCGCTCCAGTCGCGCCGCGCCAGCACATACAGGGCCATCACGCCCAGCACGGCCATGCGAACCATCAGCGACACCGTCAGCGACGCGGGCAGTCCCAGCGTGATGCCGTTGTTCATCATGTAGCCCGTGACAAAATCCAGAAACGGGTTGACGAACAGGAACACGATCAGGCCCTGCTCCGCGCGGGTCAATATGCGCTCCGTCCCGGGCCGCAAGCTCTCCGCCATAAAAACCTCCTGACGGCAGACGCGGGGCGCGTCCGCCGAAATGGGGAAGGGATGTTTATCCCGCCCTAGTATTAAACCACGGAACCGGCCCGTTTGTCAAACGCGGCCCGGATGTCCCCACGTCAATCTAATTTCCGGCAAAATGTACAAATCCATGAAGGGGGTGTAGGGACGACCGCCCCCGGTCGTCCGAAAACAGGCGGAAACCACGCCGGTGTTCCCGATTTTACGCCCACCGGCGGACGGTCGAGGGCGACCGTCCCTACAGGGGGTGTGCGATATGACGGAAATTAGAATGACGTGTGGATGTCCCGCGTTCCCGGTTCAGCGCTCAATGACCGTCCCCTCCGCGCCCGGCAGCAGGGCCGCCGCGATGAGCGCGCGGGCCTTGCGCCCGTCCAGCAGAACAATGCGTTTCACGCCCTGCTCCATCGCCCGCAGGCAGGCCCGCAGGTCCGGCAGCGCCCCGTCGGGGGAAAAGCCGTTGTCCAGCAGCTCCGCCAGCCAGTCCGGGGCCGCGCGGCCGAACCGCGTGGCGGGGGTGCGG
>WRLJ01000085.1 GCA_009777685.1 Oscillospiraceae bacterium
CACAGCCGCACGGGCAAACGGTGAAAACCCGTTCCCCCGAGAGTTTGCGGATAACCTGCGGGACGCCGAGGTCTGCGTCCCCTACGGTCTGTGCGGTGGGGCAAACGCGGACGGGATCAAAGCAAAAGTCAATGATCTTGCCCTGCTTTTTTTCCGCGCCCCTTTCCATACCGCGGGTTTTATGATATCCTGTTAGAGAGCCGCGTTCCCGAATCCAACCGGAAAGGACGATCCCATGCCCATTAAAATCCCCGACGCCCTGCCGGCGCGCCATGTTCTGGAGAGCGAGAATATCTTCGTGATGACGCAAACCCGCGCCGCCGGACAGGATATCCGTCCCTTGAGACTGATGATCCTGAACCTGATGCCGACCAAAATTACGACGGAGACCCAGCTGCTGCGGTGCCTGTCCAATACGCCGCTGCAAATCGAGGTCGAGCTGATGCAGACCCGTACCCACAAGCCCAAAAATACGCCGCAGGAGCATCTGGTCAGCTTCTATACGACCTTTGATCAGGTGCGGCACAACAAATACGACGGCCTGATCATTACCGGCGCGCCGGTGGAGACGCTGGAGTTCGAGGAGGTCAACTACTGGACCGAGCTGTGCGAGATTATGGCCTGGTCGGAAACCAACGTGTATTCCACCTTCCACATCTGCTGGGGCGCACAGGCGGGGCTTTACTACCACTACGGCGTGAAAAAGTACCCGCTGCCCAAAAAAATGTTCGGCGTCTTCCGCCACGACCGGCTGATCCGGCACTGTCCGTTGATCCGGGGCTTTGACGACCGGTTCTGGGCGCCGCATTCGCGCTGCACGGAAAACCGTCTGGACGATCTGCTGGCCGTGGAGGGCTTGCAGGTTCTGGCCGCGTCCAAAGAGGCGGGGTTTTATCTGGCCATGAGCGAGGGCGGGCGCAAGGTCTTTGCGTCAGGACACCTGGAGTATGACGCGGAAACCCTGTCGGGCGAGTATTTCCGCGACTTGAGCAAGGGGATCGGTATCGCGATTCCGGAAAATTATTTCCCGGAAAATGATCCGGCCCGCACCCCCGCCAAGACCTGGCGGAGCCACGCGCATCTGCTGTACTCCAACTGGCTGAACTACTATGTCTATCAGGCCACGCCATACGATTTGCCCTCGGCGCGGTTTCATAACCCGCCATACGGGGAAGAGGGGGATGGGATATGAACGGATTGCGGCGCGCGCTTTTGCTGGTTTGCCTGGTTTGCCTGCTGGGCCTGACCGCCTGCTCGGTCTCCGGGGGGCCGCCCTCCTATGACACCTGGCAGGAGGCGCTGGCCGCCTCAATCGCCGCGCAGGAGCCGCCGCCGCCCGCGGCGGACGCGGCGGGAAACGGCCTGGCGTGGTATCAGGTGTTCGTGTATTCCTTTTATGACAGCGACGGCGACGGGATCGGGGACCTGCGGGGCGTGACGGAACGCCTGGATTACATCCAAGGCATGGGGTTTGACGGCATCTGGCTCTCGCCGATCCATCCGTCCGGCACCTACCATAAGTACAACGTGCTCGATTATCTGGCCATCGACCCCCTGTACGGCACGATGGAGGATTTTGACGCGCTGATCGCGGCCTGCCGGGAACGGGGCCTGAAGGTTCTGCTGGATTTGGTTGTCAACCATACCGACCTGCGTCACCCCTGGTTTACCGAACGGCCCGAATTTTACAACATCGCCGCCGAGCGCGGCAGCGGCGGCTGGGCGCGGCTGCCCGACGGGCGCTGGTACGAGTGTCAATTTTGGGATCAGATGCCCGACCTTGACCTTCTCAATCTGGAGTTGCGGGCCGAGCTGGAGGCGATGTTCGCCTTTTGGCTGGAGCGCGGCGCGGACGGCTTCCGTCTGGACGCGGTCAAGGAATACATGCAGGGAAGCACCGCCGGAAACGTCGAGGTCCTTTCCTGGCTGACCGGCGCGGTCAAGCGGATCAAGCCGGACGCCTATATCGTCGGGGAGGCTTGGGATACGACAGCGGGGCTGTACGAGTATTACGACAGCGGGATCGACAGCCTGTTCGCGTTCCCCTTCGCCGGGGCGGACGGATCGCTCGCCCGGCTGATGCTCCGCGCCGACGTGACGCTGGAGTCTTATCTCAACCGGGTGGCCGGCGCGCAGGAGGCCATCCGGTCCCGCAATCCGAACGGCACGGACGCGCCCTTCTTCACCAATCACGACATGCCCCGGGCCGCCGGCTTTCTGCGGCGGGACCCGAACATGATTAAGACCGCGTGGGGGCTTTCCCTGATGCAGCCGGGGGACGCGTTCGTCTACTACGGCGAGGAGCTTGGCATGTCGGGGTCGGGCAAGGACGAAAACAAGCGCGCCCCGATGCTCTGGACGGACGCCGGGGACGCGGACGGCATGACGCTCGGCCCGCCGGATCAGGAGGCGCAGTCTCACAGTTTCGCGCCGGCGGTTGATCAGATCGGCGATCCGGATTCTATTTATACCTACATACGCGACGCCGTGCGCCTGCGCCGGAAGTACCCGCATATCGGGCGCGGCTCCTTTGAGGTTTTGCCCGCCGCCGGACCCAAGGCCGGAGCGGTGCGGCGCGAATGGCAGGGCAGTGAGATCTGGATCGCCTACAATGTCTCCGCCGAGGCGGCGGAGCTGACCCTGCCGGGGGCGCTGAAGGATTTTCTGTCCGCCACGGGGGAACCGCCTGAGCAGCAGGGCGATACGCTGATCCTGCCGGGCTATTGCATCGCGGTTCTGGCGGAGGGATAGATTAGACTTCCATGGAAACCCCATTTTCCTGTAGTACGCCGTAACATCTAAAGGGTTATGCCGATTGTAGGGGCGACCGTCCCGGTCGCCCGCGGACGCCATATATGGCGTCCCTACAGGGTTCTGAGGAAGTCTATTAAAATCGGCTGAATCTGCTCCCCCCGCAGAGCGTGCTCCGCCGTCTCGGGCAGCCGCTCCAGGTCCGCGGCCAGAGAGCGCGGCTTGCCGGCGGGATCGTCCTGCCCGAAGGGCACGAAGTAGACCCCGCGCCGCGTCAGCAGCTCCCCGATGCTTTTGGCCGACACGCCCAGACCGTCGTTGGTGGATACCGCCAGCACGAGGGGCCGCCCGTTGCGCGTATGCGCCTTGCAGGCCATGGTTACGCAGGTGTCCGTGACGCCGCCGGACAGCTTGCCCAGCGTGTTGCCCGTGCAGGGCGCGACAATGAGGATATCCAAAAGCGCCTTCGGGCCGATCGGCTCCGCGCCCTTGAGCGTATGGATGGCGGGCCGCCCGCACAGCGCCTCGGCGCGGGCGCGCCAATCCTCCGCCGCGCCGAAACGCGTATCCGTCGAACAGGCGCGCTCGGACAGAATGGGCACGATATCCGCGCCCATCTCCCGCAAGCGGCGCATGGCCGAGAGGGCCTTCTCAAACGTACAGAAGGAGCCGCACATCGCAAAGCCGGCGCGCAGACCCTCCCAGGGGGCGCTCATAGGATCACGTCCTTTTCCCGCAGGATGACCATCAATGTGTCGTACAGGTATTGAGCCGCGCTCTCCGGCGCGACCTTGCCCGGAAGACTCAGCGCCCGGAGGGCCTGTAATCCGAGCTTTTCCGCGGCCTTGAAGTCGACGCCGCCCGGCGCGGAGGCCAGATCAATCAGCAGACTGCTCTTCTTCAGCTCCGCCAGCCTCGCGTGGGGCAGTATGATATGCGGAACCGTGTTGAAGAGGATATCCTGATCGCCCAGCTTTCCCGCCAGATGGTGGCTGTGCAGGGAGGTGTATCCGCGGACGCGGAGCCAGGCGAAGTCCGCGGGCTTGCGCGCGCAGACGCAGACCGTTGCGCCCAGCGCCGCCAGCTTTTCCGCCAGCAGGCGCCCGATGCGCCCGTGGCCGATGACGCAGCAGCGGCTTCCGTGGATTGTGCGCGGCGTTTGCTCCATGGCGATTTGCAGCGCGCCCTCGACGGTGGGAATGGCGTTCAGGACGGAGAAATCCTCGCGCTGGAGGAAGTCCTGACCGGATATCAGCAGCTGCCCGTTATCCAATATGCCGTGGAAGCGCTCCGGCTCCACGCCCTTCAGCGGCAGAACGATCACCTCGCCGAACGACGCGGCGGACTCCGGCTCCGTGAACACTCCGGCGTCTATGCCGTTCCCGCGCAGCAATTGAGCCAGACGCTCCATCCGCGCGTCCCCTTTGATTACGGCAATGCGCAGCATCCGGACACCCCCTTTGGGACATTGAAAGTGAAAATTTTCCGGGCGGGGCGCGCCCGCTCTATGCCGTATCCTATGACGGCGGATGGGTCCGGGTGTATATTCCCGCTCAGACAGGGATATATTGTCATGGCGGGCTTGACCCGCGGTTTCCCGTTGAAAAAATGCCATTTCTGGAGGTGCCCCGATGGAGATACAAGACGCGCTTCAGCCCGGAAAACAGGTTTTTCTGATCGGCGTCGGGGGCGTTTCGATGGCCTCGCTGGCGGAGGCCCTGCACGCGCGGGGCGTGAGCGTTTCCGGCTCGGACCGGCAGGAGGGCGCGGCGGCGCGGCGGCTGGCGGCTTTGGGTGTCGCGGTACATATCGCGGAGGCTCCGGAGCTTTTATCGTCTGCCGATTGCGTGATCCGCACGGCGGCGGCGCGGGACGGCCATCCGATGATCGCGGCGGCGCGGGAACGCGGTCTGCCGGTCTTTGAGCGCGCGGAGGCGTGGGGCGCGCTTTCGGCGGAGTATCGGCATGTGCTCTGCGTGGCGGGCACGCACGGCAAAACGACGACGACGGGGATGCTGGCGCACATCGCCATGCAATGCGGCGATCCGGCGGTGATGCTGGGCGGCGACCTGCCCCTGATCGGGGGCACCTACCGCGCGGGAGGACCATCCTCCGTGGGAGGACCGTCTTCTGCGGGAGGACCCTCCTCCGCGGGAGGACCGTCCTCCCCGGAACAGAACAGCACGATCATTCTGGAAAGCTGTGAATACCATAATTCCTACCATTATTTCCGGCCCACGGTGGCCGTGGTGCTGAACGTGGGGGAGGATCACCTCGATTTCTTTCGGGACTATGACGAGATTTTGGACTCCTTCGCGCGGTTTTGCGAGCTTGTGCCGGAGAACGGGCAAATTGTCCTGAATGCCGACGATCCGGGCTGTGAGGCGCTGGCGGACCGTCTGGAGGGACGCGCGCGGGGCACGGCGCTGCGGTTTGGGTTCGGGGAGGGCGCGGATGTCCGCGCGCGGGATGTATATGTGGAAAACGGCTGTTATTCGTTCGACGTGTATTCCGGCGGCGCGCCGTATACCCGGGTCGTGCTGACGGTGCCGGGGCGGCATAACGCCTATAACGCGCTGGCGGCGGCGGCGGCGGCGCGGGCGGCGGGGATGCCCGGCGACGCCGTGCGCGGCGGGCTGCTCTCGTTTACCGGCACGGGCCGGCGGCTGGAGCGGCTGGGCGAGTATAACGGCATTCCCGTGTATGACGACTACGCGCATCACCCGGCGGAGGTGCGGGCGACGCTCGACGCCCTGCGGGCGATGACGGGCCGCCGGATATTGCTGGTGTTCCAGCCGCACACCTATACGCGCACTCAGGCGTTATTCGATGATTTTGTCCAGGCTCTCGGCGGGGCGGACGCCCTGTTCCTCGCGGAGATATACGCCGCGCGGGAGGATAACCCCGAGGGCCTGTCCTCGGCGCGATTGCGGGACCAAATCCCCGGCAGCGTCTTTGCGGGGGACTTTGAAACGCTCGCGGAGGAGGTCCGCAAGCAGGCCGGGCCGGGCGACGTGATTTGCGTCATGGGCGCGGGAGATGTGCGAAAAGTGGGAGAAATGCTGGTGGGAAGGTAATGGCTGGGGACGGTGCGGGGTTTTCCCCGGCATGTGCGTCGGGTACGTTTTGCGGGCGCACGGAGTGCGCCCCTACACGGTTTTCCGCCCCGCCGTTCGTAGGGCGCGATGCCCCCGGCTCATAACCGGTTGGTTCGGGGTTCGAGTCCCTGATGGCCCACCAACGCAGGATAATCCAAACCTAATACCAATCGGTGACGGGTTCGGATTCGTCTTGTATTTGAAATACTTGGAATCATAGAGACGGACGGCGCTATCTTAAGGATACCGCCGCCCGCTTGATTATTTACCTCTCTTTCTGTTAATCAGGGTCGAGTTTTTGTAACATTTCTAATTCCATTCTAAGCGAATCGATCTTTTTCCCGTATTTATTGGCATATTTAATCCAAAAATTATGTGTTTTTGAATACTCCTCATTTGCCATTTTAGAAAAAGCTGGCCCAAAAATGCCATATATTTGGTTTCGTGCCTCTTCTGCCTTTTGTTCAGCAGTATTAATGCTAGCCACATACTGTTCACCGTAAAACCTAATTTTTGATTCGAGTTCTTCAATTTTGAGTTTTTCTGCTTTTGTCATTTAATTAGCCCTCCAATACAATAGAATATGACCCAACCCATATTTATCCTCCTCTGTAATCCGACCCCAGCCAGTTTCCTGACGTGTCGTAAATGCGGTCGCCGCGAATTTCGTAAAGCCAAGTTCCGCTCACATTAAAAATGCGGTCGCCTCTGATCTCGTAGACCCATTTCCCGTATGTGTCGTAAATACGGTCGTCTCTGATTTCATAAACCCGAGTTCCAGAGTTGTCTTCGATACGATTGCCTATTCGTCTGGCAATTCGGTTGCCGTATGTATCTCTAAACGGCATATCTTGTTCACCCCCTGTCATAATACGGACTGCTCTCCATGCCATTTCATTTTTTCATTTGAATCAACCGTCCTTTCAGACCACTCTATAAAGGTGTACCTTTACGGAGCGGCGGTTTGGCGAGAAGGGCCTTGA
>WRLJ01000086.1 GCA_009777685.1 Oscillospiraceae bacterium
GGGCGGCACGCCCCCAGTGGGGGGTTCCGGGGGAGACCTCCCCCGGGAATGCCTGAACACCACCCAAACCCACAGCCGCACGGGCAAACGGTGAAAACCCGTTCCCCAAGAGTTTGCAGATAACCTGCGGGACGCCGAGGTCTGCGTCCCCTACGGCCTGTGCGGTGGGGCAAACCACGGCGCGCCGGGGGCGTCGCGCCCCACGGCGTGTATGACCGGGCAAACCACGGCGCGATGTGGGCATCGCGCCCTATGGACGGAATCAATGGCAAATTTGTGAACAAAAGATTTCTTTTGTATAATCTCATAAAAGGACTGATCCACCCCATGATCCATAAATACGAATTGCTGGGCCGCTATATTGTGCTGGATGTCTCCAGCGGGGCGGTGCATCAGGTCGATAAGACCACCTATGCGCTGTTGGACCAAATCACGCCGCCGATGGCCCCCGCGCCTCCCGGCGGGCTTTCGGACGCCGAACGGGAGGCGTGGGCGGAGCTGTACGCCCTGCAAGAGGAGGGCCTGCTCTTTACGGAGGACGCGCCCGTTCCGGACGCGCCTGAAACGCCGCTGAAGGCCCTGTGCCTGCACGTGGCGCACGACTGCAATCTGCGTTGCGGATACTGCTTTGCCTCTACGGGGGATTTTGGGGCGGAGCGCAAGCTGATGAGCCCCGAAACCGGCGAGCGCGCGATAGACTACCTGCTGGCGCGGTGCGGCCCGCGCCGGAATCTGGAGATCGACTTCTTCGGCGGGGAGCCGCTGATGGCGATGGACACGGTCAGGCATGTGGTCCGGTACGCGCGGGACAGGGCGCCGGACAAGCATTTCCGTTTTACCCTCACCACCAACGGCTTGCTGCTGGACGAGGACACCATCGCCTTCCTCAACCGGGAGATGAACAACGTCGTGCTTTCCCTCGACGGGCGGCCCGGCGTCAACGACGCGATGCGCAAGACCGTGTCGGGGGAGGGCAGCTACCGCCTCGTCGTGCCGAAATTCAAGCGGCTGCTGGCCTCGCGGGCGGGGGACTATTTCGTGCGCGGCACCTTCACCGCGAAAAATCTCGACTTTCTCAGCGACATAGAGCAGCTGGAGCGCGAGGGCTTTGAAAACATCTCGCTGGAGCCGGCCGTTCTGCCTCCGGGCCATCCTCTCGCGCTGACGGAGGAGCATCTGCCGTTTTTGCTGCGGGAGTATGAGCGTCTGCTGGAGTCTATGCTGCAAGGGCAAGGGTACAACTTTTTCCATTTTCAACTCGATCTGGAGCAGGGGCCGTGCGTCTACAAGCGCGTGCGGGGCTGCGGCGCGGGGTACGAGTACGCCGCCGTGACCCCGGACGGGGATTTATACCCCTGCCACCAATTCGCGGGCAGGCCGGAATTCCGCCTGGGGTCGGTGCGGGAGGACACGCCGCTTGACGGTCCCGTGTCCGGGCAGTTCCGGTCCCTGTCCATCGACACGCTGGCCGATTGCCGGGCGTGCTGGGCGCGGTATTACTGCTCCGGAGGCTGTGCGGCGTCGAATTTGACCGCCGAAGGGAGCCTCGGGCGCTGCTACGCGCTTGGATGTGAGCTGGAAAGAAAAAGAGTGGAATGTGCAATATTACTAAAAGCGGCCTCTTTTGAGGGGCAATAAGGGCAAAGGGCTGAAAACGCGGGGATTTTGCCCGTTTCAACATGTAGCCGGCCGGATATAACGGCCGGCTACATGTTGCGTTTTTGGGCGGAGAATATGCGCCTGGTTTCACTGGTTTACATAACGCCGTTGACATAATATTTAGGCATAATAAACAAAAACAACCTTTTTATCGTTTCGTTATTGAATAAATCGCCGAGAAGTTCTATAATGGTATGGAGCGAAAGGGAGTGGATCGTCATGCCCCGTTGGTGCGTTATCGGGCCGGGCGTGATGGCGTCCGCGCTGACGGCGCGCGCGGCGGCCCAGGGCCGTCTGACGCCGGACGACGCGATCTTTGCCGACTGCGACGCTTCCCGTTTGGAGCCGTTCTCCCGGCAGGGGTATCGTGTGACAACGGACAACGCCGAAGCGGCGCGCGGCGCGCGGTATGTGCTGCTGGGCGTGCGGCCGCATCAGGCGCATGACGCGGTGCGCGGCATCGCCTCGGAGATGGCGGGCAAAACCTTGGTCTCCATCTGCGCGGGGATTACGACGGCTTCCTTGAAGGCGCTCCTGCCGGACGACGCGGAAGTGGCGCGCGTGATGCCGAATCTGCCCGCGACCGTCGGGGCCGGTGTAACGGCCATCGCGGCGGACGGTATCCGTCCGGACGCGCTGGAGGAGATCAAAGTCCTGCTGGCCTGCTCCGGGACGCTGGTCGTTTTGGAGGAAAGCCTGCTGGACGCCGCCACGGCCGTCAGCGGTTCCGGACCGGGGTACTGCTTCCGGTTTGCCGCCGCCCTGCAGGCGGAGGCGGAGCGGCTGGGACTTCCGCCGGAGGCGGCCCGCCTGATGATTGCCGGAACGCTGGAGGGCGCGGCGCGGATGCTCCGCGAGCCGGAGGCCGACGCCTCTGAACTGGCGCGGCACGTCGCCGTACCGGGCGGAACCACGGAGGCGGCCTTTCAGGTACTGGACCGCTATGACTTCGATACCGCCGTGCGGGCTGCCGTGAGCCGATGTGCGCAGCGCGCGGGAGAGCTTGCGAAATAGGAGGTCTGGACACGGGCCTGTCCGCATACGTATGACTGGGAAGCCATCATACGAATCGGGAGGTCGGCGTTGTGGACAAGCAGCTTTACCGGATCATTCTTTCTCTTGTTTCCTTTGTGTTTATTCTGGGCGTGACGGCGGGGGCGCTGCTGGCGTACCGCGTGGATGCCGGGCCGGATTCGGCCCTGAACGCCTATTTGCGGGACTATGCCGGATTACTCCGGACGGGCGGCGCGGCCGCCGCTCCGGTCTGGCGGACGTTTTTGGACGTATTTCTGTTTCCGTCGCTTGTGTTCCTGTCGGGCTTTACGCTTCCCGGCGTGGCGGCGATCCCGCTACTGCTGCTGGTGAGAGGGTTTATGCTTTCGTTTTCCGTGACGGCGCTCGTGGCCGTGCTGGGAACGGACGGTCTGCGGCTGGCGCTTTGGGAGCTGGGCCCGCAGTGTATCGTCGGCGTCCCGTGTTTGCTGATTTTGTCGGTCTGCGGCGCGCATACGGCCCTGAAACTGCTGATGATGGCGCGCGGCGGGACCCTGAGCGGAAAACTGTTTCCGCGCCCCCTGATCATCCGGACAGGGATTTGTATTGTCTTGCTGACCGCCTGCGCGCTGGCGGACGCATATCTGATGCCCGGTCTTCAAAACCGGATCATCTCGCCGGGGTGACAGCCGGCAAATAAGGCAGAGGGAGAAATGGGATCATGTCGGAATACTTAAACGGCTTTTCAGAGCATCTGAGAGAGGGCAAAAAACTGTCTGACAATACTGTGGCGTCGTACATGCGGGATGTGAGGCAATTTCGGGCGTACACCGATATGCCGCTTGAGCGTGTCACGGCGGAAACGCTGCAAGGGTATTTCGACCACCTGATCCAGAACGGCCGCACGATGGCCACGGTGATGCGGATGGCCGCGTCGCTGAAATCGTTTTTTAACTATCTCAAGGGACTGGGCGTTGCGGGGGAAAACCCCGTCAAGAATATCGACCTGCCCAAGGCGGAGCGCCGGCTGCCGAACATTCTGTCCGGCCAGGAGGTTGAGATTTTGCTGCGCCAGCCGCGCGCGGGGGATTTCAAGGGCTACCGAGACCGCGCCATGCTGGAGCTGCTCTACGCGACCGGCCTGCGCGTCAGTGAACTGATTTCCCTGGATGTTCAGGATGTCAACCTGAGCGCCAGCTTCGTGCGGTGCGCCGGCGGCGCGCGGGAGCGCGTGATCCCCATCTATCCGGCCGCCGTGAAGGCCACGCGCGAATACATACAGATCGCCCGCGACAGAATGATCGAAAACCCCGAGGAACGCGCGCTGTTCGTCAATGTCAGCGGTGAGCGTATGAGCCGGCAGGGTTTTTGGAAAATCGTGAAATACTATCAGGAGAAGGCCGGCATCAAGAAGGAGATCACGCCGCACACCCTGCGTCATTCCTTCGCGGCGCACCTGCTGGAAAACGGCGCCGACCTGCGCGCCATTCAGGAAATGCTGGGCCACGCGGATATTTCCTCCACCCAGGTCTATGTGACCTTGGTCAAAAACCGTCTGGAAGACGTCTATAAACGCGCGCATCCCAAAGCCTGACGCGCAAACCGAGGTTTGAATTGTGGGCCTGTTTAACATTTTTTATCCCAACCGCCCGGGGAAGGGCGTGGAGAAGGACGAGCCGCCGAAGCACGCCTTCTTTCAGTTCTGGACGCTGGTTTGGCGGAAGCTGAGCCGGCTGGTCCTGCTGAATATGATGTATTTTTTGGCCGTCTCCCCGCTACTGTTTCTGCTCTTCCTGTTCCTCAACGATTTCTTTGGCTTTGCCCCCCTCGACCCCGAGCGCGCCGTGGCCATAGAGGCGTTTGCGGAGGAGCTGATGTATATCCCGATTCTCGGCGGGTATGTCTATGCGTTTTTCCTCTTTCTTCTGGAGTCCGTCCCCTTCCTCTTTTTCGCGCTGGTTCTTCTCTCCGCCCTCCTGTACGGGCCGCTCACCTGCGGGTTTACCTATATCCTGCGGAATTTCGCCCGGCAGGAACATGCCTGGATCTCCGATTTTTGGACCCGCGCGAAAATGAACTTTATCCCCGGCCTGAAAATGGGAGCGCTGGAGCTTGTGTTCCTGATTTTGCTGTATTCGAGCTTCACCGCCACCGGCGCCGAGGGGCTGGAAGGCTCCATGAGGATCATGATGCTGATTTGCCGTTACTCGATGTTCGGGGTCGGCATGATCTATCTGTTTATGCGCCACTACCTGTATGTGATGCTCGTGACGTTTGACCTGAAAATCCGGGAGGTCATCAGGAACGCGTTTATCTTCGCGGTTCTGGGGCTGCCCCGGAATTTGCTTGCCCTGCTGGGGCAGATCGCCGTCATCGTGGCTGTCATTTTCCTTATTCCGGTGATGTACGGGCTGGTCGAGTTATTGCTGACCGCGTTGATCGCCCTGTCGTTTATGGGGTTTATCGGCGTGTTCACCACCTATCCGGTGATCCGGAAGTTTCTGCTGGACCCGCTGACTAAAAAAAAGGAAGCGGAAGAGACGGCGGAATGAGAACAAAAAAAAGACAGCCGGTTTTCCGTCCCCGCCGGGGAGAGGAAAACCGGCTGTCTTTGTGGATTCTTACGGCTCGTCCGGCTCATCCGGCTCCTGCGGCCCATCCTCCCCGGGATAGTCGTCAAGCCCGAGCACGATGTCGATATCGGGGGAGACGCCGTCGGGCTGAGGCTCGTCGGCGTCCTTGTATTTGGGGGTGAAATTGCCGTCAAAGGCATTGCGGGCGGACAGCCAGAGCAGGGCCAGGGAATGCAGTAGGATGAACAGTAAAACCAGCTGACGGTTGGCGGGGATGGCCGCGGCGCGGGGAAGGGGAGCGTCGCCGAGGATCCATTTGGCCAGCGTCGGCCCGGCCAGGGCGATGGTGGAGAGCATCACGCTCAGGGATGCGTAAAAGGGCATCGCGCGGCTTGCGACATGCCCGAGATAGAATCGGGAGCAGGCCCCCAGCAGGGCCAGGGTGACGGCGACATACGAAAGCAGGATGTAGGCGTAGTCGGACAGCACGGGGTTGCCCGAATGCTCAAAGAAGTCGCCGAACAGGTTCAGGCACGCCCAAAATACCGGCACGGCGAGATAAAAGCCATAGCCGGAGGGGATCGCGCCCCTGGGGAGCCGCAGGGCGACGATCACGACGCAAAGCGCGGTGAACAGGGTGAGCATCGCCATCGCCAGCACGGGCAGGCGTCCCGAATCGGGCGTCCCGCTCCCCAGATAGCGGAACGTCGTCAGGATACCGGAGAGCGCCAGCGCGGCGGCGGCGGGGAGGTCGAGAAAGAGGTACAGCATGGGCATCGCGGCCTTGCGGCGCGGCCTTCCCTTCGGCACTAAGAAGTAAAGGAGAACGCCGGAAAGAGAGCAAAGGATGATCAGCGCAATACCGAACGGAGCGCCGCGCCGGACCAGGTGGGTGACGGCGTCATATTCGCGGGCCAGCGAGACGCCCCGCAGCACAAACCCGGCGGCGCCGGCGGCCAGGGCGGCCAGGACATGCAGGGAAGAACGCGATAAAGATTTCAATGGTTTCAAAAAAGCACCGGCTTTCGTTGCGGACGCGCCGGACGCGCCCGGATTGAGAGGGCTTCCGGCGCGTGTCCGGATGATCCCTACAGCATTATACCGTGAATCCACGGAGAATACAAGGGGACAGCCCGGCATATTTATAGATGCTATGAAAAGAAGACGCTCTTCCGAAAAACCGGATCGAAACGACAGGCTCCCCCTGCGCTGGACGGCGCTGGCCTGCTGCGCCGCCGTCGCCGCGGCGGCCGCGGTTCCGGCCGCGCTTGGCATGATGTCGGGCGGCGGCGCGGCCGGACGGGAGCCGCAGGGTTACGGGCCGGCCCGGACGCCGCGCCCCGCCGCGGAAAGCGCGCCGCCGCCCGCCGCATACGAGAGAGCGGAGGATACGCTGTGGGGCTGGGACGGGGAGATGGAGAGCGGGCCGGGGGACCGGACCCGCTGGGTTACCGTGCTGCTCGGCGACAGGCTGCATTGGATGCGCCTGAACTATTATCTATACGGCGTCGTGGCGGCGGAAATGCCCGCGTCGTTCCCGGAGGAAGCGCTGAAGGGGCAGGGCGGCGCGGGGCGGGCCGAAACGCTCTCCAAAC
>WRLJ01000087.1 GCA_009777685.1 Oscillospiraceae bacterium
TCGGCACGGAGAGGGGCAGCAGATAGACAAGATACCCGAACACCGCCGGCGTCCCCAGCACGACCGCCGCCGCCATCGTCTGCCCCAGATTGTGCGCCGCCGCGCCCGCCACGGAGACGCCGTAGACGCTCAGCGCGGGGCGTGTCCGCAGGATTGCCATCGCCGCCAGCGCCAGCAGCCCGCCCGTCAGCGAGAACGCCAGTGAGCCGGTCTGGCCGAACAGGATCGCCGCCAGCACGCACCGCGCCGCGACGACCCCCGCCGAAGCGCGGACGCCCAGCCGGTCCAGCGCGATCAGCGTGACGATGTTCGCCAGCCCCAGCTTCAAGCCCGGAACGGGCGCGGCGGGAATCCAGCGCTCGATATACGCCAGCGCGAAGGCCAGCGCGACGAGGATGCCGCCCTCCGCCAGCCGCGCGGCGGGGGATCGGGACCCCCTCACAGGACGCCCCGCGGCCGGCGGACGGGGGGGGGGCCCAGGATCACGTCATACTCGCCCTCGCCCTCGATCCGCAGAACGCAGCGGTTGGGCAGGCACGCCGCCACGCGGCCCGGCCGTTCCAGCCAGCCGCTGCGGACGCAAAGCCCGTCAGGACAGTCGGACGCGGCAAAGCGCGCCCGCCCGTCCTCCACCCGGATGACGATTTGGCCGTTTTCCCCGTAGGCGTAGTCGCCGCCCGGCCCGTCCAGCGGGATGCGGGCCAGCACCGCGTCGTCCCGGATCACGACCGCCGTCCGCGCCGTGCCGCGCGCGAACGGCGCGTACCAAACCAGCGCCGCTGGGAGAGCCAGCAGCAGCACGGTCAATATGACGATCGCATCCGCCTTCTTCATAGGCCCGGTTCCTTTCGCATATCTTGTACCAGTGAGCGCGCGAAAAATAACTGACGGGGGTTGAACGATGTTCAAAGAACGGCGCGGGCTTAGTTTTGCGGAGTCGGCCCTGGTGCTGACGGGCGTAAACCTGTTTTCGCAGATTCTGGGGTTTGCGTACCGCGTATGGCTCAGCCGGATGGTCAGCCCTGTGGGTCTGGGCGTATACCAATTGGTGATGCCGGTCTATTCGGTGGGAATGAGCCTGTGCGTGTCGGGCCTGACGGTGGCGGTCTCGCGCATGACCGCCGCGCACCTCGCGCGCGGGCGGTACGACGGGGCGCGCCGCGCCGTGCGGCTGTGTCTGATGGGCTGTGTCGGGCTGATCGTCGCCGTTTCGCTGGCGGTGGTTCCGTTCAGTGACGCGATCTCCGTCCATCTGCTGGGGGACGCGCGGACGCGCGCGGGGCTGCTTCTGATGCTGCCGTGTATGCTGCTGACGGGCTGGGAAAACGTACACAAAAACTTTTTTTACGGCGCCAAGAACGTCGTCCCGCCCGCCATTGCGGAGATCGCGGAGCAAGGCTCGCGCGCGGCGGCGGTGCTGGGCCTGCTATTCTGGCTGGGGCCGATGTACGAGGAGGCGCAGGTCGCGCTGATTGTCACCGGCATGATCGCTTCCGAGGTCGTAAGCGCGGGGCTGCTGACCTGGTTCTACCGCCGCCATATCCGCCGCGCGGCGGAGCGGACGGGCTACAGCCTGCCGTCCCGCGGCGGCGGCGGGCCGGAGAGCGCCGTCCGTTGGGGGGCCGTCGCGCATATCGCGGTTCCGATCGCGCTGTCGAACGTCGTGAGCAACCTGATCGGATCGGCCAACTCCGTGATCGTGCCGGGACGGCTGATCCTGTCCGGCATGGCGCCGGAGCAGGCGCTGTCGGCGTTCGGCGTGGCGTTCGGGATGACGATGCCGCTGCTGGGGCTGCCGATGGCCTTTATCGTGGCGGTGAGCCTGACGGCCATGCCGCGCCTGACGGAAGCGGCGTCTCTGGGCGACCGGGAGGCGGTGCGCAGCCGTGCCCGGCAGGCGGCGGTCGCCGCCACGGCGGTCGTCGTGCCGTCGATGGCGCTGCTGATTCCATACGGGCAGCGCGCCGCGCAGGCGCTGTTCCGCAATCCCGACGCGGGGCAGTTCATGGTCCCGCTGGCCATAGCGGCGGCGTTCAACTGCTACGAGTATGTGTTCGGCGCGATGCTGAACGGGCTGGGCCGCCAGCGGCAGACGGCGGCGGTCTACATCCTGACCAACCTGTTGCAGCTGGCGCTGACATGGGTCCTCGTCGCGCGCCCGAACCTGCGGCTGATGGGCTATGTCATGGCCTACGGCGTCAGCAACGCCATCGGCGCGGTGCTGTTCCTGATCTTTCTGCTGGACGCGGCGGGACAGAGTGATTATAGCATAAAAGCCCGGGGAAAGCTATCGTCTTAGTTGACGTGCAGGGTAAGAGCATTTGCGTTGCCCGTATCGCGCCCTACGAATGGTTTGTGGGGGAACCCCTATTTTCGTCATTGCGGGCTTGCCCCGCAATCCCCCCGGATTCGCGATCCCCCGGGAGATTGCGGGGCAAGCCCGCAATGACGGTCGTAGGGGACGCAGACCTCGGCGTCCCGCAGGTTATCCGCAAACTTCGGTGAACATTCAGAAAACCCGCGGCGCGCCGGGGGCGTCGCGCCCTACAGCGTGCGCGGCCAGGCGAACGCGGTGCGCGGGGACGGTGTCGGAGAGGACGAACTGCGGAAGGCCGGAATCCCGCTTTACTTGCCGATGCAAAATTCCTCGAATATGGTATCCAGCATATCCTCCGTCATGGCGCGCCCAGTCAGCTCGCTCAGCGCGTTCATGGCGCGCTCCAGCTCGACCATCACCGCGTCGGGCGTGTAGCCGCGCTCCAGCGCGTCCCGGGCCTCCCGCGCGGCGTCCAGCGTGGCGCGCGTGGCCGCGGCCTGCCGCGCGCCGGTCAGCACCGAGCCGTCGCAGACCGCGCGGGTGTCAAAGAGCCGCCGTACGACGGAATCCAGATAGTCCAGCCCCTCGCCCGTCAGCGCGGAGACCCGGCACACATGCAGAAAGGCCGCCTCCAGCGCGTCGCCCTCCACCCGGGCGGGCAGGTCGCATTTGTTGAGCAGCACCACCGCCGGAGACTCGCGGGCGTAGTCCAGCGCCTGCCGGTCGTCGTCGTCCAGCGGCCGGGAGGCGTCCAGCACGACAAACAGCAGTCCCGCCTTCTCCGCCGCCGCGCGCGAACGGTCGACGCCCTGCCGTTCCAGAGGGTCCTGCGTCAGGCGGATGCCCGCGCAGTCGGTCAGCCGCAGGAGTACACCGCCCAGCGAGACGTTTTCCTCCAGGGTGTCCCGCGTGGTCCCCGGCGCCTCGCTGACAATGGCCCGGTCGTAGCCGGCCAGAGCGTTGAGCAGGCTGGACTTGCCCACGTTCGGCTTGCCGATGATGGCGCAGCGCACGCCCTCCCTCAGCACGCGGCCCTGTTCGCCGTAGGTGTCCAGAAGGGACTGCAAATCGGCGATGACCGCCCCCAGAACGGGCGGCATCTCCGCAAGCTCATAGGGAGGCAGGTCTTCCTCCGGATAGTCCGCCGCAGCCTGAAAATGCGCCAGAAGCCCGGCCAGCGTGTGGTAGGCGGACATGTACCGCCGTTCGATCACCCCGGAGAGTTGGCCCGCCGCGTTGAAAGCCGCGTCCAGCGTCCGCGCGGAAATCAGGTCGCGCACGGCCTCCGCCTGACTCAGCTCCAGCTTGCCGTTGAGGAAGGCCCGCCGCGTGAACTCGCCCGGCTGGGCCGGGCGCGCTCCATGCCTCCACAGGGCCGACAGCGCGGCGTTCAGCACGACCATCGAGCCGTGCAGGTGCAGCTCGGCCACATCCTCGCCCGTCGGGCTGCGCGGCGCGCGCATAATCAGGCACAGCCCCTGATCCAGCACGCGGCCGTCCAGCCGCACACGCCCATATACCGCCGTATGCGACGGTTGTTGGGAGAGCGGCCTTCCGTTATTGGGCTCGAACAGCGCCCCGGCGCACGGGATCGCGTCCGGCCCGCTGACGCGGATGATCCCCAGCGCCCCCGAGACCGGCGGCGTCGCCAGCGCGGCTATGGTCATATCGCACACTCCTATGGCAAACGCAAAGCGTTTTTTCCTAATCCGGCAGTTCCCCGCCCGCGTCCACGATCTCCAGACCCTCGATCACCCGCTGTAATTTGCCCGCGGCGGTGTACGCCATCTGGCTTTCCCCGTCCAGAGCGATGGCGTAGTGCCGCCCGCCGCTGACGCTGTAGAGGGACAGGGTGCGCGCCGTGCCGTCCTTCATGCGAAGCGTGAACCGCGCGTCGGGCGGGGCGTCGGGCAGCGGGTCCGTATAGGGACCGTCCAGCGATATCTCTGCCAAACGCCTGTACAGCCGCCGTCCGTTATACTCGGCCAGGGGCACACCGTCGAGAACGGAGACGAAGGGCTCGTCCGGCTCGTCCGGCTTGGGCGCGGAAACGGACTGCACGCGCAGGTTTCCGTCATATTCGTAAACGATCTCGTCCACGCCCGTAATATCATAGAACCGCGACCACGCGGTGGTGGCGCGCAGGTAGAACGGATCGCGGCTCAAAAAGCTGAAATCGCCCCCGTCCGCGCTCAGCAGAACATAGTCCGTCCCCGCCACGCGCAGAAACCGTCCGGCCTCCTCGTCCGTATTGACGCCGCCGACATGCAACTCCAGCTCCCAGCCCTCCTCGTCGCGCAGCGTGAGGATATGGGGAGCGTCCAGCCCGTAGACCGACCAGTCGGCGGGGCTTTTGTCGTAAACGCGCGCGGCCCGGAGCGTGAGGAGCGGGTCCAGAACGCCGTTTGTGATGGCATAGTCATGCCCCTCGGCCTCGAAAGGCCGGTGCAGATAGTAGCGGTTGATGCGCACGATGCCCGGCGGAGCGGACTCGCCCTCGAGGTAACGTCCGATCTCGTAGCGAAGCCCCTCGCGGTTTTCCAGGGTCAGCCGTGAAAAATGGCCGGTAAAGTCGTCGATCCGCGTCTGCCCGTCCTCGTCGGTGACCCTGTATGTTTTGAACAGTGTATAATCGCGCATGTCGTCCGGCGCGCGCGTCAGGCGCTCCGCGACATGGACGCGGATCAGGCCGACCGTGCCCGTACCGGCCCGCATGGCATAGTGGTGCGTTCCGGTGGGCGACTGCCGCCCGATCAGCAGCTCCGCCGCCGTGCCGTCCGTCCGCGTCAGCTTCACGCGCGAGGCGGGCTTGTCCAGCCCGTAAACCTGAAGGCGCTCACTGCCCGCGTTCTCCTCCGCGATCTCGTCAACCGCAACGCGCAGGGCCGCCGCGCCCGTCTCGCGCACACGGGACATGTCCCACGGAAACACGCCGGCGGGGGTGTTCATTTTATAATCCACCGTGTCGCCCGGCACGGGGCTGATCTCATAGCTCTCGCCGCTGTCCAGCGTAACGGTGATGTGTGTGACGGTCAAATAAGTCTCGTCCGCCAGGGGCGGGATCGGCTCCGCCGATGGAGGGGCGGGCGTGGCCTCCGGCTCCGCCTCGGGCCAAAGGGTCAGCATCAGCAAAGCGCCCCCCAGCGCAAGCAGAACGGCCAGGCCGATGACGAGGGTTTTGATGTTCCCGGTCATTTCTTCCGCCTCTTGCGCCAAAACACCAGTCCCGTCACGAAGATTCCCGGCGGCAGGACGCCCACCAGGAATATGCCCGTGATCAGCGAGGGCATCCCCGTCAGCGTGAGCAGAGGGCTGGACAGGGCCTTGGACGGAATCACCAGGCCGGAGGAGAGGTCGGCGGGGGTAAGGTAGCGCACGGCCGCGCCGGTCATATCATTGTTCAGATAGGCGTAGTAGCTCAAAATGATGTCAAAGCACAGGGTATGGGGCAGAACGACCAGATACGCGTCGGTGGCCTGCGCCGTGTTGCGGTCATAGGTGCGGGAATGGCTGACCGCCCCGACGACGAAGGGGCCGGAGACGTCCTCGGCGGCGCGGTCAATCTCGGTGTTCTCGCTGCCGATCAGGCGCCCGTAGGAATACTGCGAGGTTGCCAGCACTCCCTGCACGGTAAGGCCGCCGCGTTCCGCGAACGGAAGGTGCAGGGCGCGCGGAATCTGGAGCAGCGGCAGGCTGTGGCTGCCCACGGAGTTGAACATGTCATGCGCGTTGAGCAGCGGGACGACGAAACGCGGGTCGCCGATCCGCTGGACCTCGTCCATGATGATATAGTCCTCGATCTGGACGCCCCATTCCGCCAGCCAGCCGCCCAGGTTCGCGTTGCGCTCGTTGCCGGTCAGATACAGCACGCTGCCGCCGGATTTGAGAAACTCGTCCGCCCGGGCGATCTCCTCCTGCGTGAAATCCGTCGTGGGGGCCGCGATGACCAGCAGGCGCGCGTCCTCCGCGATGTCTTCCAGCGCGAGATTCTGCGTCCGCGTGGAAAACCCGCTTTTCTCCAGCAATTCGCGCATCATGCTCAGGCTCGCGCCATTGTAGGACGGCTCCGGCGAAAGCATCCCGTGTCCCTCCGCGAACACCGCCACGGGCACGAACTCCGCGATGGCGTACAAAATCGCGCCCGTCAGCGCCTGCTCCGCGCGATAGCCCTGCACGCCCTGGTCCGACACGTTGAACAGATCGCTGAACAGAATGTGCTTGACGCGGCCCGGGCCTTCGATCAGCAGGTCGCCCTGGCTGATATTGCCGACGCCGAACCGCTCGCGGATATCCGGATTCAGCGTCGGGTCCAGATAGCGCAGCGTCACCTTTCCGGCGGAGAGCGCGGTATACTTCTCCAGCAGGGCCACCAGGTCCAAGCCCTCCACGCCGATCGTGCCGGTAATATACCGCGGCAGGTCGGCGGCCTCCAGCTCGCTCATCAGCAGGTAAATCACCACCGGCTCCGGCAGATCGC
>WRLJ01000088.1 GCA_009777685.1 Oscillospiraceae bacterium
AAGCAATTCAGGGTTTATTTCAAGGGTGTATCGGGGTTCAGCCTCTTCCGCCGACACTCCCCCATACGGCACAGCTCAGGACAGGAGCAAGATCGCCAGCACCAAAGACAGCATACGCTTCACGCAAAACGACTCCTTTCGTTCCCTCTTACTCCATATCGAACGAAACGATGCGCACCTCCATATCTTGCGCGCAAATTAACAAAAATTTACCACGCTCCACAACCTGTAGGACCGCGCGCCCCGCCGGAAAAACACCCTCGTTTTCCGCGGCCAAACGTGGTATGATCAGGATATGCATCCGGCGGCAAGGAGGCGACAAAATGAAACCCGATCCGCTCCAGACCCTGCACGACACCCTGCTGGAGGCGTTCGGCGACCCGCGCTGGTGGCCGGCCGATTCCCCTTATGAGGTGATGCTGGGGGCCGTTCTGACCCAGAACACCGCCTGGCGGAGCGTGGAACGCTCGCTGGACGCCCTGCGGGCCGCCTGTCCCGGCCTTGACCCGCGGGCCGTCGCCGCGCTGGGGGAAGACGCGCTGGCGGAGCTGATCCGCCCCAGCGGCTTTGCCGCCCGCAAGGCGCAGTACATCCGGACGCTGACCGCGTGGTTTGCCGCCTACGGCTTCGCGCCGGAGGCCGTGCAGGCCCTGCCGCTGGAGCGCGCCCGCGCGGAGCTGCTGGCCCTGCGCGGCGTGGGCCGGGAGACCGCCGACTCAATCCTGCTGTACGCCTTCGGGTTCCCGACGTTCGTCGTCGACGCCTACACCGTGCGTCTGGCCTCCCGTCTGCCGCTGGAGACCGCGCTGACCTATGAGGAGCTGAAAGGGTTTTTCGAGGCGCGCCTGCCCCGCGAGGCGGCGCTGTTCAACCGCTGCCACGCGCTGATCGTGCGGCTGGCGCAGCGGCACTGCCGCAAGTCCAGGCCGCTGTGCGGGGACTGCCCGCTGCGCGGCGCTTGCCGGCGGCAGGGGGTTGACGGGTAAGCGGCGGGAGCCGTGGCGCGGGCGCGGCTCAACGGCGGGCCGGGACGGACAGCGTATACTCCCGCGAGGGGTAGGCGCGCGCGCCGTCCAAGCTGACAAACTCGCCGTCTTGCCGGTAGACAAAGCCCAGCTTTTCCAACACCCGGCCCGAGGCCGGGTTTTCCTTGGCGTGGTAGGCGAAGAACTCGCGGGCCCCCAGCGTTTCCACGGCAAACTCCAGCATACCCCGCGCCGCCTCGGTCATCAGGCCCAGACCCCAGTACGGCCTGGCGATGTTGTAGCCCAGCATAAAGACCCCGTCCGTCTCCGCGATCCCGCCGGAGCCAAACAGCGCCCCGCTTTCCTTCAGCACAAGACCCCAGTTGTAATAGGTGTCCTTGGAAGCGTTCGCTTCCTCCGAGCTGAGCCATTCCAGCGTGTCCTGGACCGACGTGTGCGTGTTGTAGCGCATATACCGCGTCACTTCGGGGTCCGACGCCCAGGCGGCGTAGACGGTTTCGGCGTCCGCGGCGGTCAGGGGACGCATTTGGACACGGGCGGTTTCGAGGGTTGGGGTGAGCATGGCGGCAACCTCCTTGGCTTTGGCTATTTCAGCGCGCCAACCGCGTCCAGATGGCGGCGGGAGCCGAATACCGTCAATATGTCCCCGGCGCGCAGAACCGTGTCCGCGTCCGGGGAAAAGGCGATCTTGCCCGTCTCCGCGGCGCGGACGGCGATGACGGTGACGCCGTGCTTCCGGCGCAGATGGTTTTGCACGATGCTTTTCTCCGCCCAGTGCTTGGGCGTCACCATTTCCATCACGCCGTAGTCGGGCGACAGCTCCAGATAGTCGATGATGTTCCGCCGCGCCAGCGAATGGGCCGCGCGCTTGCCCATGTCGTACTCCGGGCGGATGACCCGGTCCGCGCCGAGCTGGGAGAGAATCCGCTCGTGCCGCTCGTCCTGCGCCTTGCAGACGATCATCCGCGCGCCCAGGTCCTTCAGAATCATCGTCGTCAGGATGCTGTCCTCGATGGTCCCGGCGATGGCGACCACCGCGCAGTCGAAATTCGGGACGCCCAGCGAACGCAGGACCGCCTCGTCCTTCGCATCCCCGATTACGACGTTGGTCACCCGGTCCATAATCTCGGCGACATTGTCCTCGTGCGAGTCCATCGCCAGCACCTCGTGCTTCATCCGGTGCAGCTCGGTGGCCAACGAGCTGCCGAACCGCCCCATGCCAATCACTAGGAAAGAACCCATACCATACCCTCCAAACCCAAAATTCATATCCTGTCCAACGCGGGCTTTGCTACATCATCACCCATGTGTCGGGATGCCTGGTCTTGTCCGCGCCGCCGCGTTTCAGGAACGCCGCCATGCCCAGCGTCATGATTCCCACGCGCCCGAAGAACATCAGCAACATGATCACGGCCAGCGACGCGGGCGCGAGGGCGGGGGTTATCCCCTGCGAAAGCCCGCAGGTGGCGATGGCCGACACCGTTTCAAACAGAATATCGCCGTAGGCCAGCTCCGGCTGGAGCAGCGCGATGGCCGCCGAGCCGGCCGCGGTGAGCGTCAGCGCCAGGACCAGAATCGAAAGCGCGCTGATGATCTGCGGCGCGGGCACGGTGCGCCCGAACACGGACAGCCTGTGCCGCCCTCTCAGGGAGTGCAGGGCGGATAAAAACAAAATGCCCGCCGTCACGTTCTTAATCCCGCCGGCCGTCGAGCCGGCCGACCCGCCGATCAGCATCAGCACGATCACCGCCATTTTGGATACGCCGGTGAGCGAGGCCTGGCTGACCACGCTGAAGCCGCCCGACCGGGGCGTGACGGCTTGAAACAGGCTGGCCAGCGCCGCGTCGGGGAAGGACAGGCCGCCGATCGTGCCCGGATTGGTGCGCTCGGCGAAGTAAAAGAAGACCCAGCCCGCGGCAATCAGCCAAAACGACACCGCCAGCACCAGCTTGGAGTGCAGGTGGAGCTTGGCGAACCGCCGGACGTTCCCAATATCACCCCAGACAAAAAAGCCCAGCCCGCCGATGAACACCAGCAGCGTGACCGTGACGGCCACGACCGCGTCCCCCGCATACGCGGACAAGCTGGAAAACGGCCCGCCGCCGCCCATCAGGTCAAACCCCGCGTTGCAAAACGCGGACACGGAATGGAATAGGCCCATGCCTAAGCCCTTCCACGCCCCGTATTCGGGCAGGAACCGGAGCCAGAGGACGGCCGCCCCCAGGCCCTCGAACATAAACGTCCCCAGCAGGACCCGGCGGAGCAGCCGCACAACGCCCTGCATATCGTGCAAGCTCAGGGACTGCACGATCAGCAGCCGCTGGGACAGCCCGATTTTTTTGTTCATCAGGAAAAAGAAAATCGTCGTGACCGACATAAACCCCAGGCCGCCGATCTGGATCAGGCACAAAATGACCGCCTGCCCGAACACGCTCCAGGTCAGCGCCGTGTCCGCCGCCACCAGGCCCGTGACACAGGTCGCGGACGCGGCGGTGAACAGCGCCGTCAGGAACGGGACGGCGGTTTCGCCGCGCGAGGAGACGGGCAGCCGCAGCAGAAGCGCCCCGGCCAGGATTACGGCCAGGAATCCCAGCGCCATGACTCTGGCGGGGCTGAAATAGGGGAAAGCTCTTTTCATATCGAACACCTTGTGTCAGTTTACCACATCTTTCCGAAATCCACAAGGCAAACGCGCGGCAAACGCATCCCGCGTTTGCCGCGCGCAAATCTGCACGGGATTATTCGGTCCCGGCCGTCTCCGCGTCCGTGTCCAATGCCGCGTCCGGCTCCTTGCGCTCCAGCGACAGGAAGCCCGGCAGGTCCAGCCCCGCCATGCGGAACATATCGTTCAGCGGAGGCAGGCTTTTCAGCAGGCCGGAGACAAAGTCGGCCGTGGCGGTCTTGCCGCCGGCGCCCCCGCCGCCGTCCCAGACGGTGACCTTGTCGATCTGGAGGTTCCGGATGGCTTCCGCCTGCGTTTTGACCAGCTCGTCGAGCTTGTCGGCAATCATCATCTTGACGGCGGACTCCGCGCTGCCGCCCGACGCCTCGACGATCTTGCCCAGACCGGCGGCCTGCTTGGAGAGCATGGCCTCCACGCCGCGCGCCTGAGCCTCCATCCGCGCGAAAATCGCGTCGGCCTCGCCCTTGGCCTGCCTGCGGATGCGCTCGGCCTCCGCCTCGGCGTCGATCTCGACGCGGCGCTTTTCGATCTCGGCCTTGATGATCACGTCGGCCTCCATCGTCGCCTGTTCGCGCAGGGCGCGGGCGACCTCGGCCTGCCGCTGGGCCGCGTAGGATTCCTCCTGGGCCTTGGCCTCGGCCACGCGCTCGGCGGCGATGGCCAGACGCTCGGCCTCCGCCGCCTTCTGACGGCGGTCGGACTCGGAGTTGGCAATGACAATCTTGGCCTCGTTTTCGCCCTTGACGGCGTTGGAGTTGGCGCCGGAAACCTGAATGCGCTGGTCGCGCTCGGCATTGGCCGCGCCGATGTTGCCGTCGCGGTTTTTCTCGGCCACGCTGATCTTCGCGTCGTTGATGGCCTTGGCGGCGGCCTCCTTGCCCAGCGCCTCGATATAGCCGGACTCGTCGGTGATGTCCGTCATGTTCACGTTAATCAGGCGCAGACCGATCTTTTTCAGCTCGCCTTCCACGTTGCTGGAGACGGCGGCCAGGAACTTGTCGCGGTCGGTGTTGATCTCCTCGATGTCCATCGTCGCGATGACCAGACGCAGCTGGCCGAAGATGATGTCGCGCGCCAGGTCCTGCACCTCGCCCAGCTTCAGCCCCAGCAGACGCTCGGCGGCGTTCTGCATAACGGTTGGCTCGGTGGAGATGCCCACGGTGAACTTGCACGGCGCGTCCACGCGGATGTTCTGCCGCGACAGCGCGCTCTTGAGGTCCACGCCGATGGAAATGGGGGTCAGGTCCAGGTACTGGAACGCCTGGATCACCGGCCAGATAAACGTCGCGCCGCCGTGGATGCACTTGGCCGCCGAGCCGTCCGCCGTGCCTTTTCCGCCGACCTTGCCGTAAATGACCATGATCTTGTCCGACGGGCATTTGCGGTAGCGCGAGAGCAGCGAGGCCACCACGGAGATCAGGACGATGACAGAGACCAAAACGATGATTAGGACCGCCGTGCCGGGGTTCAGGGCCGCGAGGGTGACGTTTGGCATGGGAAAAACCTCCTTTTATTCTTACTCTTTCTCCACCACCATGACCGAGCCGTTGGTCAGGTCCGTCACGCGAACCGTCTGGCCGGTCTTGATGGGCGCGTCGCCGTGGGTGACGGCGTCGTACTCGCGCAGCGCGCCGCCCAGGGTCAGCATGACCTTGCCCGAGCCCTCTCCTTTGGGCGGGATGGTCAGGTAGACATTGGCGCTCTGCCCCAGCGCCGCGCGATAATTGAGCGGGTGGACCGCCTGTAGGCGCAGGACCGCGCGCACCAGATACGCCACGCCGATCAGCGCACCCAAGCCCAGCCCCGCCGCCAGCGCGACCGCCGCCGACAGGCCCAGCCCCGCCTGCATGGCGCACAGCCCCGTCCAGCCGAAGACCGTCAGCAGGACGATGACGCCGCGCAGGGTGATAAATTGCAGGCCCGCGCCCACACCGGCCTCGTAAAATTCCGCGTCCGGCACGCCTCCGGCGTCAAAATCGCCGGCGGCGTCCAGATCCGCGCCGCCCAGCCCCGACACGTCGGAGTCCAGGCCGCTGTCGGACGCGCCGAAGAACAGCATGACCGTTTGGATGACCATCACCAGCGAAGCGGGCGCGGCGACATACAGAAATACGCGCTCCGCGGCCGATAAAGCGTTCAGCCAGTCCAGCATCCGGATACACCCCCTTGAGTAAAGTGCAGGCAATTGCGTTCCGCAATTGCAGTGAATATCGTTTACCTTTTTTATGATACCCTCCCGAATCCGGTTTGTCAAGCGGTTTTTTCCGGAGCGGCAAAAAATTTCTATCCCCGCTCTTGCAATCCGGAGAGAGGCGTGGTATACTGGCAGTAACTATAAATTACCTGCAAAGGGTGGGCGACATGAGCTTGGGAATCCGCATCCGCGAGGCCCGTCTGCGCAAGCAGATGACGCAAAAGGACGTCGTCGGCGACTATATGACGCGCAACATGCTCTCCAAAATCGAGAACGGCAGCGCGACGCCGTCCGTCAAGACACTGTCGTACCTTTCCGGGGCGCTGGAGCTGCCGATGAGCTATTTTGTGGACGAGGACGGCGAGGCCTTCGCGCCGGAGCAGCTGACGGAAATCAGCCGTCTAGCCGATTTGCTGGCCGGCGAGGAGCGCCCGCTGGTCCGCGCCGCCGCGCTGTGCCTGAGAGCGCGCGTCCGGCTCTGCGCCCAGGACGCGCAGGGCGCGCTGGAGTTGCTGGAAGCCGCCCTGCCGGACGTCCCGGACCCCGACGGGCGGGTCCTTGTCTTCAAAGCTATGGAGGATTGCTGCGCGCAGATGGGCGATTATAAAAAAGCCTACGACATCGCCCTGAAGCGAACCGCGCCGGCGGCAACCGCGTAAAGCCTTTGCCCCGCCGCACACGCCGTAGGGGACGCAGACCTCGGCGTCCCGCAGGTTATCCGCAAACTTTGGGGAACGGGTTTTCACCGTTTGCCCATCCGGCTGTTGGTTTGGGTAGTCTTCAGGCATTCCCGGGGGAGGTCTCCCCCGGACCCCCCACTGGGGGCGTGCCGCCCCCAGCCCCCCTGCCGGTAATACGGGGGTTTTGTCT
>WRLJ01000089.1 GCA_009777685.1 Oscillospiraceae bacterium
CCCTCCGCCAGCGCGTCGCGGACAGGCCCGGAGCGGGCGTCGGCGTCGCGCCCGCCCAGTTCATACAGCGCGGGCCACCGCGTCAGGCGCGTGCGGGTGAACGTCGCCGCGTTCAGCGCGGCGTTCATGCGCTCGGCCTGCGCCAGCCACTGCCGCGGATCGCTCAGGTCCGCCCCGCCCGCGTCCCCGCACAGGCCGACGGTCTGTGTGGCGGCCAGACGCCGCAGCAGCGCGGCGTCGCCGGTTTGAAGGCTCTCCTCCGTCAGAAAGAACGCCGCGCCGACGGACCGCGCCTCCAGGATATCCAAAATGTCCGATACCGGACCCTCGGCGGAAGCCATGTCCTCCGGCGCGCCGTCAAAGGTTATGTACAGGCGCAGCGGGTCGGGGATGGGCGCGGGGGTCGGGACGGGGGTCGGCGCGGGCGTCGGGACCGGCGTGGCGGAAGGATTGACGACGACCGGAGGCCGGGGCGTGGGCGTCGGGACGGGCGTGGGCCGGGGCGTCGGGTGCATCGCGTAGAAGTACCCGCGGAGGGTGTCTCCGAAGACGGCGAGGTATTCGCTGTCGCCGTACCGCAGCGGCCCCCGTGTTTTAATGCGGACGAGCTGGCCCCATTCCGTCGGGATGATGCTGTAGGTCCAGCCGAAAAAGCCGCACAGGAAGTCCAGCTCCAGATAGTGATGCTCCACATTGCCCGACACGGGGTTGGAGAGCATCCGGGTTTCAAATATCTCGCCCGACAGCGTATCGAACGCTTTGCCGCCATGCTCAAAGGTCACTCGTTTTCCGCCGTGCATGAGCGTTAAATACCCCTGGTGCGTCGACCAGACCGACCACGCGCCGATGTCGGTTTCCGTGAGCAGAAGGTGCGGAACGTAAATTTTGGCGTTGATCGTCACGGGCACATAGCCGTCCACGAGGGGCATGACCTTTTCGTCGTTGGCCGCGCCGAAGTAGATGTTGTCCGCGTTGGCGCCGGACAGGGGCGTGAGAAGCGCCAGCAGGCACAGAAGGAGCGCGGCGGGGACGGCTCGCGCGAGAATTTTTTTCATATCCGGCTCACCGGCCTTCCGTAAGGAGTCCCCAACAGAATACCACATTTCCGCAGAAACCGCAAGGAGAAGGATTTGGAATGATACACCCTGTATGCGTGATCGGCGGCGGCGCGTCGGGACTGACGGCCGCCGTCGCGGCGGCGCGGGCCCTCGGGGAGCCGGGCGTCGTTGTGCTGGAACGCCTGCCGCGCGCGGGCAAAAAGCTGCTGTCAACCGGCAGCGGGCGGTGCAACCTCAGCCACCGCGAGGCGGGCGATCCGGCGCGCTATCACAGCGCGGAAAGCCCCGCCACGGGCGGCGCGGAGACCGTCGCGCGCGTGCTGGGGCGTTTCGGCGTCCGTGAGACGCTGGATTTCTTCGAGGACATCGGCATTCCGGTGCGCGAGGACGGGCGGGGGCGGCTGTACCCCTATTCCCTGCAAGCCGGGGCCGTCGTGGACGCCCTGCGCTTCGAGGCGGCGCGGCTGGGCGCGGAAATCCGCCCGGATACGCCCGTGCGGCGGCTGGCGCGCGAGGGCGGCGTCTACCGCGCCGGAGAGGTTTTGGCGCGACGCGTGATCGTGGCGGCGGGCGGCATGGCTTCGCCGTCCCTCGGCTCGGACGGCTCCGGCTACGCCTTATTGGAGGGCTTCGGGCACACGCGGACGGCGGTGTTCGCGGGTCTGACGCAGCTGACCGCCGGACGGGAGGCGATCCCGGGCCTTGACGGCATCCGCGTGGAGGCGGGCGCGACCCTGCGCATCCGGGGCAGGGCCGCCGCGTCGGCGCGGGACGAGCTGCTGTTTACGGCCTATGGGCTGTCCGGCCCGCTGGCGCTGTCGCTGTCGCGGTCGGTGTCGGCTCTGGGCGGAGAGATGTCCGATGTGGTTTTGGAGGCCGACCTGCTGCCGGATATGGACGCCGCCGCGTTGGCGGCGCGTCTGGCGGAGCGCGCGGAAAAGCGGCCGGAATGGCCGCTGGAGAACCTGTTTCTCGGACTGCTGCACAAGCGCGCGGGCCTGGCGGTCCTGCGCGCGGCGGGGCTGTCCCCGGCGGCGCTGTGCGGCGGGCTGGACGGCGGCGGGGCGCGGCGTCTCGCGTCCGCCGTCAAAGCGTACCGCATCCCGCTGACCGGAACGCGCGGTTTCGGGGAGGCGCAGGTCACCTGCGGCGGCGTCCGCCCGGGCGAATTTGACCCCGGCACACTGGAGTCGCGCCTGAGCCCCGGCCTGTACGCCTGCGGCGAGATACTGGACGTCGACGGCAGCTGCGGCGGGTTCAACCTGCAATGGGCGTGGAGCTCAGGCTGGGTGGCGGGAACCTCGGCGGGACGGGGCGCCTGAGAACGGAAAATCCGCTCCCGCGTCCCCTGTCATTGCTCAGGGGCGGACCTTGTGTCTGCCCCTGATTTGCGTCGTCTCCCGCCGTTTTTTTGCGCCGCCGGAACTTTTCACGCCTGACAAGACGCTAATAGTGTAGGAGGTGACAGTGGTGGCCGGCCAAGACAGCACTTCACGGTTCAACGAAATCTACAATTCCACACATAAAGAGGTCCTGACCTATGTTACGGCAAAGTGCGGAAATACCGCCGACATCCAGGACATCGTTCAGGAAACCTATATGGAATTGTATACGCTCCTGGAAAAGCGCGGCGTGGATTATGTGCGGAACGGCAAGGCCCTTGTTCTGCGGTTGGCGAAACAAAAACTATACCGTTATTACTCGCTGCTGGAACGTCTGCGGATGTTTGTGCCTATGACCGTAACCAACGGGGAAGGGGTTGAATCCGCTCTGTCGGATTTGGAAGCGGACGCGTTTTTGACGGAAGTGTTTTCCGCCGATCAAATCCTGTTGGACGAAGTCAGGGCGTTTATACGGCAAAAGCCGGCAGAGGTGAAGAAGGTGTTTTATCTTTTTTACGATGTCGGGCTGACCATCCCTGAAACGGCCAAGGCGCTGTCCATGAGTGAATCGAAGGTGAAGCACAAGCTATACCGCACCCTGAAGGAACTGCGCGCTCTATTTCAAGGAAAGGAGGCTGATCCGCAATGACCGGCCGGGAAATCATCGACTACGCGGTCCGCGCGGAAATGCCGGACATGGAGAAGCTCCGGGAGCACTGCATCCGCCGGGCCGGGCGCGAAGGCGGACAAAAAAACACATTAACGGAGGGTATGAAAATGACAGTCCAAAGAAGAAAAGCGGCAAGAACCGTTCTGACGGCCGCCGTATTGGCGGCGGTGCTGGCCACAGGCGTTCTGGCGGCGGGAAATGTGATTTACAGATTCGTGGCCGGCGAATCCAGCGAGGCCAAAGACAAGATCATGTCCATGTCCGAATGGAATAACATCGCGTTAATCATCGGATCCGCCGAGATCAGCATGGACGAATACTACGCGCCGCATACCAACTTCGCAGCCGACGGCGACGGATGGAGACATTTTTCCACAGTGGAAGAAGCCGGACTCTTTTCCCGCTTCGCGTTCAAATCCCCGTCCCGGCTCCCGGAGGAGATCGCGCTTTTGAACGCCTCTGTCATCACAGACGGTGACGGCCTGCCCGGATACACAGTGCTTTTAAGCTATGACGGCAACATGGCATTGTGCATGGATTATGTGGGAGACAATGCGTATCTGGATGTGCGGGAGGCCGGCGGCGGCGCTATGCGGAGGGTTATGATCGGCGGCACGGAAGGCGTGGCGGTTTCCCGGGACGCCGATCTGTGGACATTGATCTGGATGGAGAACGGGATTGTATACCGGCTGGAAAAACATTACTATCACAGTGAATCCGACCATTTCGGAAGCGGCCTGGACACCTTGATTGCCATAGCGGAATCGCTGTAGCACAACGTAAAATCTAAAACATGACATCTATGTAGGGACGCCATATATGGCGTCCGCGGGCGACCGGCGTAACCCTTTAGATTGTACATTGTAGCCGGGGTTTGACAACTGCATAAAAGCGTCGGGCAGGCATAACAGCCTGCCCGTTCGCTTTTTGATGATACCCCACGTCAATCTAATTTCCGGCAAAATGTACAAACGCATGAACGGGATGTAGGGACGACCGCCCCCGGTCGTCCGAAAACAGGCGGAAACCCCGCCGGGGGTTCCCGATTTCACGCGCACCGGCGGACGGTCGAGGGCGACCGTCCCTACGGGGTGTGTGCTATAGGACGGAAATGAGATTGACGCGGCCGTCACCGCTTCTCCCGGAACACAAACGTCCTCTGCGCCAGAAAGCTCACGGCGAACAGCACGGCCTCGGCCAGCAGCTTGGCGGGCATCGCCGGCCAGTTCCACCAGCCGATCAGCGGCAGCTGGAGCCAATAGTTGGCCGCCAGAATCAACACCGCCAGCAGAATGTATTTGACCGGCGAGCTGCGCGTCCCGCCGCCGAATACCAGCCGCCGGTTCAACGTATAGTTCAGCGTCCCGCTGACCAGACGCGCGGCGGCCACCGCCCAGAACAGTCCCGCCGCCACGCCCCCCGCCTGATACAGGGCAAAGGGGTCGGCCGGGCCGGACGGGACGCGCCAGAGGGCGATGCCGTACCCGAAATGCGCAATGGCGCCATAGACCGCCATATCCACCCCGAACGCGGCCAGCGCGCTCAGCGCGAACCGCGCCAGCGCCGCGCCGACCCGCAGGGCGTCGGTAAACGTGCGGAAATGCGAGGTGTGCGCGCCGCGCTCATACACCGTGGCGATCGGCTCCTCCATCACGCGGAAGCCGAGACGCCGGCAGCGCGTCAGCAGGTTCATCTCGTACTCAAAACGGTCGCCCGGAACGCGCGTCAGGCTCTCCAGCATGTCGGCGGAATACGCGCGCAGGCCCGTGTTGACGTCGTAGACGCGCACGCCGACAATCAGCGCGAACGCGATCCGCGTGGCCGTGTTGCCGATCAGGCTGCGCGCGGGCACGCCCTCCGAGCCGCCGGAGAAATCGCGCCGTCCCAGCACCATCACGCCCGGATTGGCAAGCGCGATGTCCGCCAGACGCAGAATATCCGCGGCGGTATGCTGCCCGTCGCAATCGGCGCAGACGACGCCCGCGGGCTCGCCCTCCGCCAGCAAATACGCAAAGCCGTGCTTCAGGGCCGCGCCCTTGCCCCGGTTGGCCTCAAAGCGCAGCACGGTACAGCCCGCCTCGCGAGCCTCTTGAAACAGGGCGTCATAGGCCGGGCCGCTGCCGTCGTCCGCAATCAGGATGCGGTGCCCGCAGGCCGCGCGCAGCTCCCGGACCAGCGCGGTCATCCGCGCGTCGGGCTGGTAGGCGGGGATCAGGATCGTCATGCTTTACCTCAGTTTTCCGAAATATACAAAATATCGCTCGATGCTCTCTCGCTGGTCCGCCCCTGCGGGCGGTTGGCCAGCTCCTCGCGCCAGACCAGCGTGGACGTGCCGCCGCCGTCGAGGTTGTAGGCGTCGGTGCAGCCCAGCTCCGCGAACAGTTCCGACATCTGGCGCAATGTCAGTCCCTGGCTGTAGCCCTTCAGCCGCCCGTCGGCGACCAGGAACACGAAATGGCCCGGCGCGATCATCCCGACGGCGGTGCGCGGGTTTAGGCCGCTGATGCCGTGGCTGTAGGCGTCCGGGGCCTCGCCGTCCCGCAGCAGGGCGGGGCCGAAGGAGAAGGTGTGGAGCGCGCCCATCGCCAGAAGCTCCGCGGCGGGAATGTCCTGCTCCTGATAGATCATCATGCGCCCGTCGGCGAGGAACGCCATGCCCTCGCGCGAGGGCTCGTCGCGGTACAGCGTGCCGTTGCGGATGATGATCCCGTCGTCGCGGAAGCCGTAGTAATCGCCGTTGACGGCCAGCAGCGCGCCCAGACGCCGCGCCATCGACGACGGTCTTTCCTGTATATTGCGCCCGAAGGTGTCCTTGGCAAAGCCCGTGCCGATCCGGCTCATGTCCAGGACAATGGCCTCGGCGGTGAAATACGTCACGCGCGCCTGACCCTCTCCGGTCTCGAAGCGCCGCAGGTGGACGGTCACGGCGTCGTCCTCGTGGGTGTCCAGCAGGACGCCGCCGGTGATAAGCGGTTCGGGGCGCGGCGTCGGGGTCGGCTCCGGCGTCGGTTCCGGCGGGGAGGCTGTTTCGTGCGGCGAGGGGGTCTCCCGCGGCGGTTCCGTCTCCCGCGGAAGCGGCGCGGGCGTGAGCCGCTCAATAACCGGCTGGCTGGGGACCGGCTGCGGGTGTTCAAACCAATACCGGTTGGCGATCACCAGCAGAGTTCCCGCCAGTACGCCCAGGACCGCCAGCGCGATCACCAGCGCCCGAAGGCCCGTTTGTTTGGTCATGGCAGTTTGCATTCTCCTTGTCTCTGCGGTGGATTGTCTGTATTCATCTTATTTTATCAGATTCCCGTAAAAAATACAATGCCCGCGAACTTTCTTCCGGGCAAGAGGCTTTACGCTGCCCGTATATCGCGCCCGCAGGGTGCGACGCCGCACACACCGTAGGGCGCGACGACCCCGGCGCGCCGTGTTTCCCCATTTTGCGCGCCCGGGGAAACGGACGGACGTTTAGGGAAACGGACGGACGCACACAGTGCGTCCCTACAGGGCATGGGGAACCCCCGGAAAACCTTGTAGGGGCGGCAATCTGCCGCCCGTGTTTACCCATGCACCCCGTTTGCCCCCAACCGCACAAACCGTAGGGCGCGACGACCCCGGC
>WRLJ01000090.1 GCA_009777685.1 Oscillospiraceae bacterium
CACTATTTAATGGAAAACAGCGGATGCGTCGTGGAACACAGGCAGTTAATGGAGGAAATATGGGGCAAGGCCTACAACGAAAAGGACACCGATATATTGTGGCGGACGATCAACCGTATCCGCACCAAGCTGTCGGAAATTTATCCCGGCAATGAATACATACGGATTGAACGCGGCGTAGGGTATGTCTTTGAGCCGTAAGGGACGGGTACGGAAAGGCGATATCCGTTTGGCGCGTTAAGGGAGACGAGTATGGGGAAGATTGTTTGCGAAAAAAATGTGCTGGACGCTTTCATGGAACGCATGGAGTTCATCTTTGCCAAGTTCGACCATGTCGTTGTGGCGTTCAGCGGCGGCAAAGATTCGGGCCTGCTGCTTGAACTGGTGAATCTGTACTGCGCGGAGCACAGGCCGCCCGCTAAGATGTCGGTCTATCACATCGACTATGAAGGCAATTATCAGCACACGATTGATTATGTGTCGAGGTGTATCGGGAAATATCCCCATTTTGAGTATTACCATCTGTGTATGCCCATTTCGGCCTCCTGCGGCGTGTCCATGTACCAATCCACATGGGTTCCCTGGAGCCCGGAGGAACGCGATATATGGATCAGGGAGATGCCGGAAGACGCGGTTTCCCTGGATAACCACAGCTTTGAGTTCTTTGAGACCGGGATGTCGGATTATATCTTTCAAACCAGGATCGGGAAATGGCTGCATGAAAAAAATCAGGCGGACAGAACCGCCGTTTTGGTCGGGATACGCGCCCAGGAGAGCTTGAACCGATATCACGCGGTAACCCGTGACGACGGCGCGACCTGCTTTGAGGGCGTCAACTTCAGCACGAGGGTGTTTGAGGATATTTACAATTTTTATCCCCTCTATGACTGGACGGTAGAGGATGTTTGGACGGCCAATTATCAATATGGCTTTGACTACAATAAATTATATGATTTGTTTTATCTGGCCGGCGTGCCGCTGGCGGAAATGCGGGTCGCCAATCCGTATCATATTTGCGGCGTCGACGCGCTGAAATTATACCGCGCCATTGAACCCGACACCTGGGGCAAGCTGGTCGGCCGGGTAAACGGCGCGAATTTCGGCGCGATTTACGGCGGCACGAAGGCGATGGGCTATAAAGACATCACGCTGCCGAAAGGGCATACCTGGAAAAGCTATACGGAGTTTTTGCTGGATACCCTGCCGGAGCATACCGCGAACATTTACCGGAAGAAATTTGAAACCTCGTACTACTATTGGATGAAAAAGGGGGGCGCTCTGCCCCTCAGGACGGTGGAGGAGCTGGAAAGCCTGGGCGTGAAAATGGAACGTCTCGGCAAGCCGCAGGGCAACCGAAAATACAGCGTCGAGTATGAGGTGGTGCGGTTTCACGAGTATCCCGACCGCGTATATTCAAAGGATTTCAGATTGATCCCAAGCTATAAGCGAATGTGCATCACCATTTTGAAAAATGACACATCCTGCAAATATATGGGGTTTGGTCAAACCAAGGATGAACTGCAAAAACAGAAGGAGGCGATGGAGACATGGGAGAGCATTATGTAAGCCCCGTCTATGGCGTCATACGGGTACCGGTCGACAAAATACAGGCCAACAGCTACAACCCGAACAAGGTCTCGCCCCCGGAAATGAAGCTGCTGGTCAAGTCGATACTGGAGGACGGATATACCATGCCCGTCGTCTGTTATTACATCGCCGAGGACGACGTGTATGAAATCGTGGACGGGTTTCACCGGTATCTGGTGATGAAAACCTATCCGGAAATCGCGGAGCGCGAGGGCCACTGCCTGCCGGTGTCGGTCATAGACAAGCCCCTGACGGAACGCATGGCAAGCACGATCCGGCATAACCGCGCAAGAGGAACCCATACCATCGACCTGATGGTGGATATTGTGGCGAATCTTACCGGGGCGGGCTTGAGCGACGACTGGATCATGAAGAATATCGGCATGGACGCCGACGAGCTTTTGCGGCTGAAGCAAATCAGCGGCCTGGCTTCGCTGTTTGCCGGCAGGGCGTTCTCACAGTCATGGACAAGCGACGGCATGAGCGTCAAGCCGGGTGAGATCATCTTTGAAAACGGAGAGGAGAGTTCGGGAGAGATGACGGGAAATTTTTTTTGAAGGCCGACACCAAAAGCATTGGGAACCGGCTTAAAAGCCTGCGTGAATACAGCGGGCTTACCAAAAAGGATTTTGGGACATTATTCCGCTCGAAGGAAAGCACCGTCTATCAGTGGGAGAACGGATGCTGTGTTCCGCGTTTAGCCAAGTTAATCAATATTGCGACGTATTTCGGCATTTCCCTGGACTGTATACTGTGCGGCAGAGTGGTGAACGATCACATCCTGGAAAGCCATTTGTGCGGATTGGGCGAGCTTCCGTTTTCCAGCGCGACAAGCCGGATCATCAGCCGGTATAACACGTTGTCTGCCCGCGACCGGGAACGTCTGATCGGGTATTTGGACGCGCTTTCGAGAGAGCATGATGTGACATAACGCGCGACGCGCGTTTCGAGCCAACACGGCGCGATGTGGGCATCGCGCCCTACGGCGTGTGCGCACGGGCAAACGCGGGCGGTCTGACCGCTTCACCCGATCTCCCGCAGCTCCTTTGGCGCTCTCGTCAGATTCCGGCAGCCGTCCTCCGTCACCGCCAGCATATCCTCGATCCTGACGCCGAATTTCCCGGGAAGATAAATCCCCGGCTCGGCCGTGACGACCGCCCCGGCGGGGATCGGGTCCTCGCCGCTGACGCTGAGGCGGGGCCCCTCGTGGATTTCTATGCCCACGCCGTGCCCGAAGCCGTGGCCGAAATAATCGCCGTAACCGGCCCCGCGGATTACCGCGCGGGCCGCTTCGTCGATCTCCGCCCCCGTCCGCCCGGCCCGGATGGCCGCGATACCGGCCTCCTGCGCCTGTAAAACGACGCCGTAGACGCGCTTTTGCTCATCGTCCGCCCGTCCCAGAAACACGGTGCGCGTCATGTCCGAGCCATAGCCGCCCAGCGCCGCGCCGAAATCCACGGTCACGCAGTCGCCGCGCTCCAAAACGCGGCCGCCCGGCTCGCCGTGCGGCAGGGCGCTGTTCGGGCCGGAGACCACGATCGGCGGGAACGAGGGCCCGTCCGCGCCGTAGAGATGCAGGCGGTACACCAGCTCCGCGCACACCTGTCGCTCCGTCAGGCCGGGGCGCAGCACGGTTTCCAGCACCTCGGAAAGGGCGCGCTCGGCGACGCGCTGGGCGGCCTCGATAGCGCGGATTTCCCCCTCGTCCTTGCGCATCCGCAGATCCCGCGCCAGCTTGTGCGCGGGGCGGAAGCGGAAGCCCGGCTCCTTTTGCCACAGCTCCAGCTCCTCCGCCGTCAGGGTATCCGCCTCAAAGCCGATTTCGATGGCGCCCCGGTCATAAAGCCATTCGGCGGCTTGCTTGCGAAGGGGCCGCTCATGCGTGGTCATCCGCACCTCCATGCCGCGCACGCGCTCCCGCGCGGCCTCGATGTAGCGGAAATCGGTCAGGAACAGGCACGCCTCCGGCGTGACGACCGCCGCGCCGGCCGACGAGCGGAAGCCCGCCGCGTACTGCCGCGCCACCGGCGAGGTCAGCAGCAGGGCGTCCAGTCCCTCGTCCCGGACGGCGTTTTGGATGGCTTGCAGACGATTCATGGCTGTGTATCCTCCTTATACGCGAGTCGTTTCTCCAGACGCCAGCGCCAGCGAAAAAACACGTCGAACAGCGGGTTGTCGCGGAACGGCTCGACCCAGACCGTGACCATGCCCGCGCGTTTTCCAGCGGCGATATCGGTCAGCAGCTGGTCGCCCACCATCGCCGTCTCCCTCGGCTCCACGCCCAGACGCCGCGCCATGTCCAGCAGGGCGGCGGGGTCCGGCTTGCCCGAGCGGGCGATGCAGGGAAAGCCGAACGCATAGCGGCGCACCCGCTTTTCCGCCGCGTTGGAGACGACCGACACCGCGATGCCGGCCTGGGCCAGCGCGCGGAGATGATCGCCGACCCGCGGCTCCGGCCGGCGGCGGGTATACCCGCCGAGGGTGTTGTCCACGTCCAAAATCACAGCGCGCAGGCCGCGCTCCCGCAGCCATTCCGCCGTGAGCGCGAATATATCCCGCAGAGCCGCGTCCGGCCTGGGAAGGTTCCGGTAACCGCCGATTCTCAAATCGCAATTCTCCCGTCTCAATTTACACTCTATCACATAGCATAGGGCAGGGGGGTGTCCCATGTCCATGCCGGGATTTACATTTACGCTTTGCGCCATGCCGGGCCAGACGTCCGGCGCGGCGGCGGCGGGCCTGCCGCTGGGGCACATGGCCTGGAGCGTCGGGCCGGGGCCCGCGCTGGCGTCCCGCAGCGTGGGGCTGTCCATGCGCGGCGGGGTGATGGTCCTCAGCGACGCGGGATTTGCGGAAACCGGGCAGAGGGCCGACCTTGCCGCCGTCGGCGCGCTGGTCCGCGAAGCGCTGTCGGAAATGAACCGGCGGGGCTTTACCGGTCTGCTCTGCGACTTTGAGCAGCGGCGCTCCGCCGCGCTGGAGACCCTGATCGGCGAATTGGCCCCCGCCCTGCGGCGGCAGGGCAGGACGCTGTATATTCCGGAGCGATACGCGCATTGCGGCGAGGCGTGCGTGCTGATTTCGACCGCCATCACGCAAGGCTCTCTGGCCGGGCGGCTGAGGGAGGCCGCCGGACGGTACGGCGGGCCGGACCGGCTGTTTCTGGACGTCGAGTGCCTGAGGCTGGACATCACGCTGCCCTCTCCCGGCAATATGGGGCGGCGGCTCAGCCGCGCGGAGCTGGAGGACCTGCTGCGCGAACGCGGCGGGCAGAGCTTTCTGTCCGAGGAGCTGTGCGCGCGTTATTTCACCTATCGCAAGGCCGACGAGCATCATTTTGTGATCTTCGACGACGGCAGCACCCTTCAAAAAAAAGCGCAGACCGCCGCCCGCGCGGGGCTTGCGGGGGGCTTTGTGCTGTATCCGGAGGTAGAAGGCTGGCTGTCGTCCCTGTAGAAAGCGGCGGCTTGCCGCCTATAGGGCGGAGGAGAGCATCCCCGACATCGCGATATAGATTTTCGCCGTGACCATCGCGTCGGCCAGAGCGCGGTGGGCTTCCCCCGCGTCGATGCCCAAATGCGCGGCGACCGCGCCGAGAGAACGGCTGGGCAGGCCGGGGTACAGGCGGCGGGCCATCGTCAGCGTGTCCAGCGTCGGCGGGCGGAACTCGCGGCCCGCGCGGGCGCAGTAGGCGTTGAGGAAGCCCATATCAAACGGGACGTTGTGGCAGACGACCGTATCCTCTCCGATAAAGCTGATGACGTCGGGCAGCAGCTCCTCGAAATACGGGAACCCCAGCGTCATCTGCTTGCCGATCTTATGTACGCGGTACGCCCCGTAGGGGATTTCCCCGTGCGGGCGGCACAGCGACGACAGGTGCAGGCCGATCTCCCCGTCCCGCACGCGGACGAGAGCGAACTCCACCACCTCGCCCTCCAGCGGGCTTAGCCCGGTCGTTTCAAAGTCAAGGACGACCACGCCCATATCAAAAACGCCCCCCCGTCAGATATTGAACGCCGCGCTCCGGCGCGGTTTTATGCTCGCCGATATCCTCCCCGGCATAGCGGTGGTCAAAGCTGCGGACGAAGAGACCGACGCTCTCGTGCAAGCCGCCGAGGGCGCGCTCCGCGCGGGCGGTCAGGGCTTTGGCCAGCGCGGCGGCGTCCTTGCGGCTCAGGGATGCCTTCGCGTTCCGGGTCAGCCCCGCGCTGTGCCGCAGGCAGATCATCGGCACGCCGTCGAACCGCGCGCGAAACTCCGGCGAGGAGCCCCAGAGGTATAGGATATTGGCGTAATACCGCGTCAGGAACGTCTCCACGCGCGTACAGATGTAACAGGTTTCCGGTCCCTCCAGACGCCGCCCGGCGGTTTTGCGCATATCCTCCAGATGCGTGTGCAAAATCAGCGCCACCGGCAGGCGCTTCTGCGCGCCCAGCATCTTGTCCCAGTGCGCCCCGCAGAATCCCAGCCGGTTTGTCTCCACGCGGACGTCCGGCTCCATCATCGCCGCGCCCAGCACATAGTCCAGCGCGTCGGACTCCAAACGCCCGTGCAGGGCGCAGACGGGGCAAGCGCCGCTGCCGGACGCCGCCTCGAACGCCTCGTTGATCGGAATGGTGTAAATCGTTTCTTTCATAGGGACGCCTCTTTTCTTTTCTGCGATTGACGTGATATAACAGCGCCTGCGGCGGAAGAGCGCGTGAGGACGCAATTCATTTGCGTCCGATGCGCTTGACATGATATAATAGGGCTTGCCCCCGCCGTCCCGCAGGTGATCTTGCACAACCCCCTGTAGGGACGAACTGCGTTCGTCCGCGTTCCCCCACGCACCGCGTTTGCCTATCCGCACACGCCGTAGGGCGCGACGCCCTCGGCGCGCCGTTGCCCGTTATCCGGCCAATGCGGGATGTGCCGCGTTTTTCTGCGCGTGTGCGCCGGGGATGTTTTGCGGGACGCGGAGGGCCGCGTCCCCTACAGGGTTTTCCGCCCCGCCCATTCGTAGGGCGCGATGCCCACATCGCGCCGTGTTCCCTCATTTTGCGTACCCGGGGAAACGGACGGACGTTTA
>WRLJ01000091.1 GCA_009777685.1 Oscillospiraceae bacterium
TCCCCCACGGGGCCGGCGGCGCCCCGGGCCACGCCGGCAATACCCATAAAGCCCATGCCCGCCCGTCCGCCCGGGCCCGCGCCGGCGGCGCAGGCCGCCACGGCTTTCTCCGGGGGAACGCTCTCCCCCGTCAGGGCCGATTCGTCCACGCGCAGGGCGGCGCACTCCAAAAGCCGCACATCGGCGGGAACGCTGTCCCCCGCCTCCAGCAAAATGACGTCGCCCCGCACAAGCTCCGGGGCCGGCACACGCGAGACGGCCCCGCCGCGCCGCACACGGGCGGCGGGCACGGTCATTTTTCGCAGCGCCTCCAGCGCGGCCCCGGCGCGGGACTCCTGGATCGTGCCGAGGACGGCGTTCATCAGCACAACGGTCAGGATGATCGCCGCGTCGGTCCATTCCGCCCCCTCCCCCGCCAGCAGCGGCGCCAGCGCCGACACGGCGGCGGCGCACAGCAGAACCCAGATCATAAAATCACTGAACTGCGCGGCGAACAGGCCGAATACGGAACGGCGGCCGGCCTCCCGCAGCTGATTCGGCCCCTCAGCGCACAGGCGTTTGGCGGCCTCCGCGTCCGTCAGGCCGCCGGCGCGGCTTCCGAGCTTTTTCAAGACCGCCTCCGGCGGCAGGGTATGCCAGAGCGTGGGCAGAGACATGGCAGCGCATCCTTTCCGGACAGGTATGCCTATATATACCTGTCCGGAGCGAAAAAAAGAACCCGCCCGTCCCCCCCGCGCGGCGCGTCAAAATTTGCGGAACGCGGCGCGTTTGCAAATTGGGATGACCTGTGGTATGATAAACGGGATACCGTAACAGCCAATAGCGAAGGGAGCCTGACCCCATGCCCGAGGAGAAGCGGGATTTTTATGAAGTGCTGGGCGTTTCCAAAACGGCCGGCGACGACGAACTGAAAAAAGCCTACCGGAAAATCGCCAAGGAATGCCATCCCGACCTCAACCCGAACGATCCGGCGGCGGAAAAGCGTTTCAAGCAGGCCAACGAGGCCTACGAGGTGCTGAGCGATCCCGAGAAGAAGGCCCGCTATGACCAGTACGGTCACGCGGGGGTGGACCCGGCCTACGGCGCGGGCGGCCCCGGCGCGGGCGGATTCGGATTCGGCGATATGGACCTGGGCAGCATCTTCGAGACGTTCTTCGGCTCCGCGTTCGGCGGAGGAGGCGGAGGGCGGAGCGGAGCGCGCAAGGGCGACAGCCTGCGCGCCACGCTGGTGCTGTCCTTTGAGGAGGCCGCCTTCGGCACGGAGAAGGAGATCGCCGTCCCCCGCGTGGAGGAGTGCGAGGCCTGCTCCGGCAGCGGCGCGACCAGCAGCGCGGACATCGAGACCTGCCGCGAGTGCAACGGCGCGGGACAGGTGCGCACCGCCACGCGCACGGTCATGGGGATGTTCACCTCCACCGGGCCGTGCCCCGCCTGCCGCGGCCGCGGCAAGACCGTCAAAAACCCCTGCGCCCAGTGCAAGGGGGCCGGCGTACAGCGGCGGCGCGCCGTCATCAAGGTCCGGGTGCCCGCGGGCATCGACGACCGCCAGACGATCCCGCTGCGCGGACAGGGCAGCGCGGGGGCCGGCGGCGGACCGCCAGGCGACGTGCTGGTCACTGTGTCGGTGCGCCCGCACCCGCTGTTCACGCGCGAGGGCACGGCGGTTCACATGGAGCTGCCGCTGACGTTCACGCAGGCCGCGCTGGGCGCGGAGGTGGAGGTGCCCACGCTGGACGGGCGCGTCAAGTATACCGTCCCGGAGGGCACACAGCCCGGCACCGTGTTCCGCGTCAAGGGCAAGGGGATACAAAGCCTCGGCTCCAGGTCGCGCGGCGACCAGTTCGTGCATATCGTCGTCGAGGTCCCCAGAGGACTGAGCAAGCGCCAGCGCGAGCTGCTGCTGGAGTTCGCCGCCGCCGGCGAGGCCGGCAACAACCCCAAGCACAAGAGTTTTTTCGATAAATTCAAGTAACCGGGGAGTGTGCTGCCAGTGAGCAACTTTTTAGCGACCCAGCTCCCGCGCTTGATGCCGGTGCCGGTCCTCCTGTTCCTCGCGCTGTTCTTCGGGGTCTACTGGGCCGCGCAGCGGCCGGCGAAGGGCACGGCGGAATGGATTGATTTTGCCCGCCGCAAGAGCAGACCCGTTGAACTGTTCCGGCGGCATCCCCTGCGGCGGCGGGACTGGGCCGCGATGGCCGCCGTGACGCTGGTATACGCGGCGGTGACTTTCTTTTATCTCGGCGGGACAAACAACCCCGTTTCGTTTTACCGCTTTGAACACGCCAGCCAGCCCCTCTTAATCACGCTGGACGAGCCGGAGGAGCTGAGCCGCCTGCAATACTATGTCGGGCTGAACCGCAACAACCATCAGGGCAGAACCCTTCAGCTGGACGCCTCCGCGGACGGTCTGGAGTGGATGAAGATCGCGGACATCCCGCGCGACTATACCATCACCTTCCGCTGGCAGGAGACGGCCGGAATCGCTACCTTCGGGCCGGTCAAGGCACTGCGGCTCTATACGGACAACTCCGGTCTGGATATCGGCGAGATCGCCCTGCGGGACCGGCACGGCAACCTGATCAACCCCTCCCGCCTCACCGTCACGCGCGAGGGCTGGGATTCCGCGGGGCAAACGCCCGGCCGGTACAGCTCCTTCGACCCGCGCACGGTTTTGGACGAGCCGAACGCCGTCCCCCCGCGCCGCTCGATCCTCATCAGCACGCATTTCGACGAGATTTATCACGCCTACACGGCCTATGAATTTCTGGAGGGCCGCTATCCGTATGAAAACACGCACCCGCCGCTGGGCAAGCTGACGACCGCGCTGGGCATCCGCTTGTTCGGCATGACGCCGTTCGGGTGGCGGTTCATGCCCGCGCTGTTCGGCGTGCTGATGCTGCCGTTTTTGTATGTGCTGATCCAAAATATGTTCGGCAAAACGCTGGTCAGCGTATGCGGCACGGTGATCTTCGCGTTTGATTTCATGCACTTTGTCCAGACGCGCATCTCCACCATCGACGTGTACGCGGTCTTTTATATCATCGTCATGTACCTGTTCATGTACCGCTGGCTGACCCGCCTGGAGGAGACGCGCTTTGCGCGCACCGTGCCGGATCTGGCGCTGTCCGGGCTGGCGTTCGGCCTGGGCGCGGCCAGCAAGTGGGTTTGCATCTACGCCGCGCTGGGCCTGGTTTTATTGTATATTTGGGGCATGGTCCGCCGTTACAGGCTCTCCAGCCGCCAGAAAAGGCCGTTTGCGGGCTTTTTCTGGAAAACCATCGCCGCGTCGGTGCTGTTTTTCGCGGTCATTCCCGCCGTGCTGTATATCACCGCTTATATCCCCTACGTCAGGGAGGCCCCCGTGACGCCCGTCAAGGTCTGGGAGGCCTGCTGGAGCAACCAGAAGACAATGCTCGGCTATCACGGCAGGCTCGAGCAGATAGAGATCAAGGCGCCGGAGGACGGCTTTGTGTTCGAGCTTTCCTTCCGGCGGGGCGAGAGCATCAAGCGGGGCGAGACGTATATGAAATTCGCCGGTGAGGACGGTTCCCTGCAAGACCTGACCGCCGACAGGGACTGTAGGCTCTTCCGCGTGCTGAAGGGCGAGGGCAGGACCGTCCGCGAGGGCGAGACGATGGTGATCCTCTACACGGGCGGGCACGCCTTTGAGTCCAAGTGGTACCAGTGGCTGTTCAACATCCGGCCCGTATATTTCTACGCGGGCGACTACACGCGGGAACTCCCCGTCGCCGCGCCGGCGGACGGCACGGTGCGCTTTGCCCCGTGGAGCGACGAGCGGATCAGCGGATTTGACTACGCGGAGGGCGACGTCATCCTGTTTCTGGATACGCCCGGCGGGCAGACGCTGGAGGTCGCCGCGCCGCGCAGCGCGAATATCCTTCGCTGGATGACGGAGGAGGGCGCGCCCGCGAAAGAGGGCGAGATTCTGCTGCATCTGGCGGGACCGTATATGCGCGCGTCCATCTCCACATTCAACAACCCCATGATTTCGTGGGGCGGCCTGGCCGCGCTGGCCGCCGCTTTGTTCATGCTGGTCTTCCGCGGCAAAAAGCTCGCGTTGTTCATCCTGATCGGCTATTTGTCCCAGCTTGTGCCGTGGATGCTGATCGAGCGGACGACCTACGCCTATCACTACTTCCCCTCCACGGTATTTTGCGTGCTGGCGCTGTGCTTTGTGTTCGACACGCATCTGGAGCGCGTTTCCGCGCCGCCGCCGGACGGGACGGCGGGACAGCCGGTGAAAGACGCCCGTGTCCCCGCCCTGCCGGAGCCCCTGCGGCGTCTGCCGTCCCCGCGCGTGATGATGCTGGCGTTCACGGGGATTACCGTCGCGCTGTTTGCCCTGTTTTATCCGGTTCTGTCGGGATATCCCGTGCCGAACACCTATGTCACCTATTTTCTGCGCTGGATGAGCACATTGCCGGTGTAGCGGCGGAACGGCAAAAATAAAGAATCAGGGGCGTTGCCGATTGTTTTGGGCGGATTACCATACCCACAGCGTGTTTTCGCCGGACGGCTGTGACGATATGCTTGCGCTGGGCCGCGCGGCGCGGGCGGCGGGCCTGCGGGAGATGGCCGTGACCGACCATTGCGACATGGGAGCCGATGATTTTGACGCGGAAGGGTACCGCGCCGCGCTGACGGAGGCGCGGGCGGCCCTGGAGCGCGAGGGCCTCCGGCTGGTCCGCGGCCTTGAGCTGGGCGAGGCCACGCATGACCCTGCGCGGGCCGCGGCGGTTGTGCGGGACACTCCGCTTGACTTCGTGCTTGGCTCGTACCACCGGCTCAAAGGGGACCGCGATTTTTACTACTATGAGGATTACGGCGGCGCGGACGGATGCCGCGCGCTGATCGGGCGCTATCTGGATGAGCTGCCGGAATTGATTGCGTTGGGCTGCTTTGACGTGCTGGGGCATTTGACGTACCCGCTGCGCTACGCGCGCCGCTTCGCCGGGCTGGCCGATGTCAGCTTCTCCTGGCATCGGGAAAAGACGGAGGCCGTGCTGCGGGCGCTGATCGGCGCGGGAAAGGGCCTGGAGCTGAACGTCTCCGGCCTTGGCCGGCGGGACGGGGCGCCGATGCCGGATTTAGACCTGTTGAAGCTCTACCGGGCTTTGGGCGGCGAGATCGTCACGGTCGGATCGGACGCGCATGACGCCCGCGGCGTCGGGCGCGGCATTCCGGAAGGCTACGCCCTGCTGCGCGAGGCCGGCTTCCGCTATGTCGCGGCTTATCGGGAAAGGAAGGTGCGCTTTGAAGCTCTGGATTAGGATGATAACGCCGGCTCTGGCCTGCGCGGCTGTGCTGTGCGCCTGTACGGGCAGTCCCGCGCCCGCGGGCGAGCCTAGCTCTTCTCCCCCGGTTACGGAGGCGGCGACGGAGACGCCCACGCTGATTCCCGTCCCGCCGCAGGAAACGGAACCCCCGCAAAAAACGCCGCCGCCCTCCGCGGAACCCGCGCCCGTCTGGCCCGCCAATACCGGCATCGGCATATCCGTCACGGCATGGAGCGACTTCATCAGCGAGAACGGCGAGCTTCTTCTGGCCGCCGACATCACGCTGCCCGTCTTCTCCGGCGCGCCGGACGCGATCGCGCGTTATTACGCGGCGGCGCTGGAGGACTTTCAGCGGTCCGCCCAGGCCCGGGCGGACGAAGCCAAAGAGATGTTCCGCGACGGCGCGCTGACGCGCCCCTACGCGCTCAGCCAGGGCTTCTCCATCGAATGCCATGCCGCGCGTCTCATCAGCGTAATCCGGACGGAGGAGCGCGATATGGGCGGGATGCATTCGGAAATGGAGGTCTACGGCGAAACCTTTTCCGCCGACAGCGGCAAGCTATTGGCTTTGGACGATTTTTTCACCGTTCCGCCTGAGGAATACCTTCCCCTCCTGCTGGCAGGGGTCGCCGCCGATCTGGACGGAAGCGCCGCCGACCTGTTTGACGACTGGCGGGAGACCGCCGAAGCCCTGCTGCCCCGCGCGGCCTTCTGCGTCTCGCCGGAAGGGCTGAGCCTGTTTTATCCCGAATTGACCCTGGCCCCCTACGCGCTGGGCGTGGTCCGCGCGGACATCCCGTGGGACATGGTATCCGATGCCGCCGCGCCAACCCCCTCCGGCGGCTGAGAAACACGCGTCGCCTTCCCCGAAGTTTGCAAATCACTTGCGCTGCCTGCGCGTGACATGCTATAATCCATCTTAGAAAAGGGGTGTCTTGATGGCGGACGTTTTTATTGAATGTATGGTGCGGCGGATACCGGACGCGGCGTGCTGGATGCGGCGTGTAACCCTGCGGCTGACCCAGGGGCTGGTGATCGTGATCGCGCTGGCGGCCATTCCGCTGCTGACGGAGATGGCGTTTTTTATCCTGCCGGCCGCGTGTCTGCTGGTGTGGGCGCTGAATCTGCTCGGCCGGCGGCTGAACGTGGAATACGAATACATCTTCACAAACGGGGATATTGATTTCGACATCATCTACGGGCGCACGCGCCGCAAGAGGCTGCTCAGCGCCAACTGCCGCGAGTTTGAGCTGATGGCTCCCGTCAAGGAGGAATACCGGCGGGGGATCGACCCCCAGACGCTTCAAAAACACTGGGGCTTCCCCTCCTCCACGAAG
>WRLJ01000092.1 GCA_009777685.1 Oscillospiraceae bacterium
CAAGGAGACAGAGGGGCAGGCCCTGGAATTGACGCTGAAAGTCATCCGGGAGCTGGCCGCGGGCGGCCCGGCGGAGGCCGAGCTGGACCGTGTGCGCGAACAGATCAAGGCCAATGTGATGATGGGGCTGGAATCCACGTCGGCGCGGATGCACCATCTGGGGCAGATGGAGCTGCTGACGGGCCGCGCCAGCACGCCGGACGAGATCATTGAAAACTACGACGCGGTGACGGCGGAGCAGGTATGGGAGCTGGCGCGGCGGGTCTTTGACATGGGGCAGGTGTCGCTGTCGGCGGTGGGCGATGTGGAGGGCACGGACTACCGGGCGGCCCTGTCGGCCGGCTGAACCAGCGAAAACGCCGCCCAGCCGTTTTCTTCCCGCGCCGTCTCAACGCGGAATCCTTGCGCCTCCAGCCCTTCCCGCACCTCCGCCGCGCGGCCGTCGATAATTCCCGACACGACCCATGCCCCGCCGGGCGCGAGCCGGGCGGCCGTATGCGGCGCGAGGGCGAGGATCACGTCGGCGACAATGTTGGAGAAAATCAGGTCAAAGCCGGACCCCGCGCGCTCGCGCAGGGCCTCCTCCTTCACAAAATCCCCCGTCAGGGCGGTATAGCGGCCCGCCGCGCCGTTGGCTTCGGCGGCGCGGGAGGCGGTGTCCGACGCCAGCGGGTCAATGTCGGCGGCGACGGCTTCCGCCGCGCCCAAAAGTAGGGCGCAGACGCCCAAAATGCCGCTGCCCGCGCCGATGTCCAGCACACGCGCGCCCGTGACGTCCCGCGCCTCCAGCAGTCCGAGGCACAGCCGCGTCGAGGCGTGCAGGCCCGTCCCGAAACAACATCCGGGATTGGAGAGGTACACGGCGCGCGGCCCGTAGTCCGGCCGCGGCAGCCATGCGGGGTGGATCACCAGACGCCGGCCCACCGGGATCGGCTCGTAATACCGCTTCCAGTTTTCAGCCCAGTCCTCCTCGCGGACCCGCTCCGCCGCGGCCTCCGGGCACAGCCCGCGCAGCGCGGTCAGGCCCGCCTCGCCCTCCGGCGACCGGGGGAGGTAGACCAGCACACGGCACGCGCCCTTATAATGCGCCAGCAGCGCCCCGTCGGTCATCTCCCAGTGCGGGCTTTGCGCCAGCACGTCGCGCTCGTCTTCTATCTGAAAGCTGTCAAACCCCAGCGCCGTCAGCCGCGCGGTCAGCGCGTCCAGGGTGTCCGGCGCGGCCGGCAGGGTGATTTTCCAATACTCCATAGGGGGTGCGCCTCCTGATATGAAAGCATGGTTGCGGCCAGCCCTCGGCTTTATCCGGCGTCTGCTCGGCAAGGACCTGATGGGACAGGCGGCGCAGACGGCGTTTTATCTGTTGCTGGCCTTTTTCCCGCTGGGGCTGTTTTCCGTGTCCGCGCTCAGCCGGCTTCAGGAAGAAACGCTGTTGGGCCTGCCGGTCACGGAGCCGGGCGGGCTGCTGCCGGCGGAGCTGCTGGCGATGCTGTCCTCCGCGCCCGCGCCGCGGCAGAGCGTGTGGTGGCTGCTCGGCTCGGTCTGGGCCGCCTCCGCCGGGGTCTGGGCGCTGATGAAGGCCGTCCACGCGGCGCATACGGGCCGCCGCCTGCGGTCCGTTCCGGCGCGGCTGGCGGCCGTCGGCTTTACGCTGGGGTTTGTGGCTGTGCTGGCGCTGTCGTTCGCGCTGACGTTCCTCGGGGTGTGGTGGCTGGGTACGCTGGCGTCGTGGCTGGCGGTCTGCGCGCTGCTGTTCGCGCTGTACAACCTGAGCTTTCTGCCCAAAGAGAGCCGCCCCCGGCCGCGCCGTTGCGCCCTGGCCGCCGCCGGGGCCGCCACGCTCTGGGTCCTGGCCACGTGGGGTTTTGAGGTATACATGCGCTTTTTTTCCCGCTACACCGAGCTGTACGGCAGCATCGGCGCGTTTTTGGGTCTGGCGCTGTGGCTGTATCTGGTGAGCCTGGTGGTGATTCTGGGCGCGGAGACGCTGGCGGCCTAGAGAGCCTGGTCTCCGCGTTATTCAGATTTGTGAAGGTTCCCCCAAATCATCACGGCGATACCCGCGGCCATAGCCGCGATGCCGATCCCCAGAACGAAGGTGAGCTTGGCTTCCGCCACGGCCGCCCAAAACCGGCCGCCGCTGTCCCAGCCGCCGACCACGCCTAAATTTCCCGCGGCGGCAAACACCGCCAAAAAGATCAGCGCTCCGGTCAGCGTAAGGCTTGCGCCCGTTAAGACTTTTTTCATAGATGTACCTTCTTTCCATAATCGAAACGCGCACGCAGGGCATTCCGGCCCCGCGCGCGCGTTTTTTACGGTCCCCTATCCCTGCGGGATGGCGTCCTTCTTGCTCAGATTGTGGCGGCCCTTCTCGTCCACGCCCAGATACTTGACCCAGCAGGTGTCGCCGACGTTGAGGACGTCCTCGACCTTGGCGACGCGGTAGTTCTCCAGCTTGGAGATGTGAACCATGCCCTCCTTGCCGGGGGCGTATTCCACAAACGCGCCGATCGGAATCACGCGCATGACCTTGCCCAGGAACATGTCGCCGACCTGCGGCTCGAACACGATGGCCTGGATGATTTTCTCCGCCTTTTCACAGGCGGCGCGGTTGATGGCGGCGATGAAGATGCGCCCGTCGTCCTCGATGTCGATCTTCGCGCCGGTGTCGGCGACGATTTTCTGAATCACACTGCCGCCCTTGCCGATGACCTCGCGGATTTTGTCCGGGTCGATCTGCATGGTGACCATCTTCGGCGCGTACTCGCTCAGGTCGGCGCGCGGCTTGGGGATGCACGGGAGCATGATGTCGTCCAGGATGCCGATGCGCGCCTCGCGCGTGATGTCAAACGCGGAGCGGATGATCTCCGGCGTCAGGCCGTCGATTTTCAGGTCCATCTGGATGGCGGTGATGCCGTCCTTCGTCCCGGCGACCTTGAAGTCCATGTCGCCGTAGAAGTCTTCCAGCCCCTGAATGTCGGCGAAGGTCAGCCAGCGGTCGCCCTCGGTGACCAGACCGCAGGAAATGCCCGCCACCGGAGCCTTGATCGGCACGCCCGCGTCCATCAGCGCCAGCGTAGAGCCGCAGACGCTGCCCTGGGACGTGGAGCCGTTCGAGGACAAAACCTCGCTGACCAGGCGGATGGAGTACGGGAAATCCTCCTCCGGCGGGATGACCGGCTCCAGCGCGCGCTCGGCCAGCGCGCCGTGGCCGATTTCGCGGCGGCCCGGGCTGCGCGAGGGCCGCGCCTCGCCGACGGAATAGGACGGGAAGTTGTAGTGGTGCATATACCGCTTGGATTCCTCGTCAAAGATGTTATCCAGCTTTTGGTTGTCGGAGATGGTGCCCAGCGTACAGGTGGTCAGCACCTGCGTCTGGCCGCGCGCGAACAGGCCGGAGCCGTGGACGCGCGGCAGCAGGCCGACCTCGGCGGACAGCGCGCGGACGTCCATCAGGGAGCGCCCGTCGACGCGCTTGTTCTCGTCGAGCAGCCAGCGGCGCACGATGAATTTCTGGAGCTTGTACAGCACGTCGCCCAAATCCGAGGAAAGGGCGGCAAACCGGTCGGCATAGCGGGCCTCAATGTCGAGCCTATAGGCTTTCAGCCGCTCCTCGCGGACGTTTTTGTCGTCCGTGTCCAGGCAGTGCTTCAGCGCGTCCAGCTCGTTTTCCTTCAGCGTGTCGTACAGCTCCTGATTGAACGGGAAGGCGGCGTAGGAAAACTTGTCCTTGCCGATTTCGCGCCGGATGTCCTCGAAGAGCGCGCAGAGGCGCTTGATTTCCTCATGGGCGAGCATGATCGCGTCGAACATGGTGTCCTCGGGGACCTCGTGCGCCCCGGCCTCGATCATCACGACCTTTTGCGCCGTGCCCGCGACCGTCAGCTGGAGCTTGGAGATTTCGCGCTCGGCGGTGTTGGGGTTGATGACAAACTGGCCGTCAATCAGGCCCACGGACACGCCCGCGATGGGGCCGGCCCACGGGATGTCGGAGATGGACAGCGCCAGCGACGCGCCCAGCATGGCCGGAATTTCCGGCGCGTTGTCCGGAGCCAGGCTCATCACCGTGGCGGCGATGGCCACGTCGTTGCGCATATCGGAGGGGAACAGCGGGCGGATGGGGCGGTCGATCAGGCGGGAGGCCAGAACGGCCTTCTCCGAGGGCCGTCCCTCGCGGCGCAGGAAGCTGCCGGGGATGCGCCCGACGGAGTAGAGGCGCTCCTCAAAGTCGACGCTCAGGGGAAAGTAGTCCAGCCCGTCGCGGGGTCTGGCGGCGGCGGCGGCGGTCACCAGCACGGCGGTCTCGCCGTAGCGGACCAGAACCGCGCCGTTGGCCAGCTCGGCCAGCTTGCCGGTCTCGAAGGTCAGACGGCGTCCGCCGAGGGTCGTCTCAAAGACCTTCATATTCGGGTATTGACGTTGCTGCATGGGGGGGTCCTCCTGTTTCGTTAAGGTACCGGGGAGGATAGAGGGCAGAGGGCAGCGGCGCGCGGCGCGCCGCTCCCGTCTGACTTCTATTCTTCCCGGCTGTATTATACAAAGCGGCGGCGCCGGAAGGCGCCGCGCTCCGCATACGGGGTTATTTGCGCAGTCCGAGTTTGGCGATCAGAGCCCGATAGCGCTCGATGTCCTTCTTGGCCAGATAGTCCAGAAGGCGGCGGCGCTGGCCGACCATTTTCAACAGGCCGCGGCGGGAGTGGTTGTCCTTCTTGTGGGTTTTCAGATGGCCGGTCAGGTCGTTGATGCGGCGGGTCAGGATGGCGACCTGCACCTCGGGGGAGCCGGTGTCCTGCTCGTGGATGCGGTTGTCCGCGATCACCTGCATTTTTTCGTCTTTGAGTAGCATTCCATTTCACCTTTCCGAATATAGATTGACGTCGCATGGCAGAGTATGGAGCGGGTGAAGGTCCGGTCTGAAACCGGCGTTGTGTCTCCAAACCATGCCAAAGACCACGCGCATTGTATCACAGCGCGGAGCTTTTGTCAACAGCGGGTTTTTCAGGGACAGGGCAAGCCCCCGCCGGCTTCCGGGGAGACAGGAATTCGGACAGCCATTCCAGCCCCGGCCCCGCCAGCCAAAACAGAAACGGCATGACGAGGTACCGGTACCGGGTCTGAACCTCCGTGACCAGGTGCGTGCAGAAAAACACCGCCAGAAACAGCCCGCACAGCACCGGCAGAACCTCCGTGCGCCGCCCGCGCGGCAGCAGCAGCGCGGCGGACAGCAGCGCCAGCAGAACGACCGGCACGAACATCAGGCGTTCGGTCTGCTTCAGGGTTTCCAGCGTCTCCCGCAAGGGCCGGCCGGTGACCGGTACGGCGCGGTCGTCGTCCTCCCTGAAGGCCCAGCCCGTCTCCTCGTAAGCGCCCCAGAAATACCGGTTCTTCTCACCCCAAAACGCCAGCAGCGGCCCGGGCCCCGCCGACAGATTCCGTAGGATGACTTCTTTTTCCAAGGCCCGCCGGGCTTCGGCGTCCCCCGCCGCGGACATCTCCTCTTTCAAGCGTTGAGAATAGGTGCCCCCCGTTTCTAGGTTCAGGCCGACGGCCAGCTTCCACAGCGGGTCGGCGTCCCCCAAGCCCTGCGCGCTGATCCCCGACAGCGTCACCAGCAGCGACAGCAGGCATCCGGTCAGCCAGCCGCCCGCGACGGCGGCCAGAGGGGGCAGGCGCAGGGCGCGCTCCCCCGTCAGCCAGGCGGTCAGCGCCAGCAGGGCCAGCGCGGCGAAAACCAGTATCCCGTCCGGGCGGAGCGCGTTGCCGAGCGCGAGGGCCGCGCCGGCCAGCAGGCCGTGCTTCCCATCGTATTTTCGCGAAAATATCCAAATCCCCAGCAGGACAAAGAACAGCGCGATATGCTGGTTGGTCAGGACAGGGGCCAGCAGATACGGCGCGGGATACAGCAGGTACAGCGCCGCCAGAAAGGCCGCCGTGCGGGTCGAATACGCCCACAGGGCAATCCGGTAGATCAGCACGGCGATGCCGGCCATCCACACGGCGTTGCCGATCAGCAGCGAGGTGAAGCGGCCCAGCTCGGGACTGACAATCAGCGACTGATAGGCCACAAAGAGGCTTTGATAGGGGTGGCGGAGAATGTACAGCGAATCGCGCACCGTCTCCGCGCCGCCGCCCCGCAGGGTCAGGGCCAGGCTGTACATCACCTCAAAATCCGACGACGGCCAGCGGTCCGCCCACAGCGCAGCCGCCAGATAGGCCGTGAAGGCGGCGGCGGCCAGCAAAGCGGTGAACACCGCGGGCCGTTTGTGCAAAAGCGCGGCAATCGCCCAGGCCGCCAGAAACGCCATCGGCGCGGCCAGCGCCGCGCCCAGGGAAAGCCCGCCGTCCTCTCCCGCCATAACCGATACGGCGAGGACGGCGGTATAGGCCAAAATCAGCGCGGCGAACACGGCGCCCGCTTTGAGGATGGGCTTGACCGGCATAGGCTCTCCTTTGAACATGATCCATGATACAGCCGAAAAGGGGGGCGAAGTCCTCAGAGGACGCTGTGAATCACATACAGCGCCAGCAGGTGCGCCGGATAGAAGGCGTAAAAGGCCAGCTGCGCCGCGAGCGCGGCGGGGGACTTTTTCTTCCCCGGCGTATCGGGCATATCGGGCGGGGCGGCGGGGGACG
>WRLJ01000093.1 GCA_009777685.1 Oscillospiraceae bacterium
GCATTACTTCACCGACGGCGCGGCCGGCGTGATGAACCCGCCCCTGGCCTCGCCGGACGACGTGGCCGCCGTGCGGCAGGGTCTGATCGACGGCACCATTGACGCCATCGTTACCGACCACGCGCCGCACACCGAGCGCGAAAAGGCGCAGGAGCCGTGCCCGAACGGCGTCATCGGGCTGGAGACGGCCTTCGGCGCGGCGCTGACGGCGCTGGTGCATCCGGGGCTGATCCCGCTGGATAAGCTGCGCGCGCTGATGCGGGACAATCCGGCGCGCATTCTGGGCATAGCCCCTCCGGAGGGCGAGTTCAGCGTGGACACCGAACGGCTGTGGACGGTGGACCCGGACCGCTTCCGCTCCAAAGCCCGCAACACCCCGTTCGCGGGCCTGACGCTGAGGGGGCAGATTATTCTATAGGCAAGCGCGATGCGTTTGCCTTGAGGGGGGAACCGTGATGTCCGTTGACCGCCTGATTGAGAGGATCCGTGATTTTGCCAACCCCACGGTCGCGGGGCTGGACCCGCGGATGGAGTATTTGCCCGAAGACCTGCTGAAAAAGCATTTTGACGCGCTGGGCGAGACGCCGGAGGCCGTAGCCGCCGCGTATCTGGAGTTCAACAAGGGGATTTTGGACGCCTTACAGGACATCGTGCCCGCCGTCAAGCCGCAGTGCGCGTTTTACGAGGCGCTGGGGCCGGCCGGTATGGAGACGTTCCGCCAAACCCTGCTCTACGCCGCCGAATTGGGCTACTACGTCATCGCGGACGCCAAGCGTGGAGACATCGGCTCGACGGCCCGGGCCTACAGCGAGGCGTTTCTGGGAACGCTGGCCATCGGCTCCGCCGCTTATACGGCCTTCCCCTGCGACGCGCTGACCGTAAACCCCTACTTAGGCTCGGACAATCTCAAGGAATTTCTGAAGGACTGCGACGAGTACGGAAAAATGGTCTTTGTGCTGTGCAAGACTTCCAATCCGTCCTCCATAGATGTGCAGGAAATGATGGCGGGCCACCGCCCGCTGTACAAGGTCGTCGCCGAGCAGGCCGACCGCGCCGGCGCGAAGCGGCGGGGGGCTTACGGCTATTCCCCCGTGGGCGTCGTGGCGGGCGCGACCCATCCGGCCCAGCTGCGCGCCCTGCGGGAGGAGTTCCCGCACCTGTTCTTCCTCGTCCCCGGCTACGGCGCGCAGGGCGGCGACGTGTTCGACATCCTGGACGCCTTTGACCGGCACGGGCGCGGCGCGGTGATCAACAACTCGCGCGGCATCATCTGCGCCTGGCAGAAGGCCAAAACCGGGGATTACGCCGCCGCCGCCCGGAAAGCCGCCGCGGCGATGCGCGACCGAATCCGAAAACACGTTCAGTTTTTTTAAGGAGACGCGGCCATGCTGACGGCGATCTTGCAAAACAAAGCCATCGCCAAAGATATCTACGACCTGCGCGCGGCGATGGAGACGGCTCCGGAGCCTGTGCCCGGGCAGTTTGTCCATATTGACTGCGGCGGCGGGCTGCTGCTGCGGCGGCCCCTCAGCCTGTGCGGCTATGATAACGGCATCGCGCGGCTGGTGTACGCCGCACGCGGCGAGGGCACGCGCCGGCTCAGCCGGCGGCGGCCCGGCGAGAGGCTGGACATGCTCGGCCCGCTGGGGCGCGGCTTTGTGATGGACAGCCGGCCCGCGCTGCTGGTCGGCGGGGGGATTGGCGTGCCGCCGCTGGTGTTCTGCGCCGACCGCGCGGAGGGCCGGGTACACGCGGTTCTGGGCTTCCGAAACGCCGATGCCGTCTGCCTGACCGAGGCGTTCGCTTCGGCGGAGGTGCTGACCGACGACGGCTCGGCGGGCGCGAAGGGATATCCGCACGAGGCATTGCGCGCGCACCTCCAAACCGGAGACTGGGCGCGCGTGCTGGCCTGCGGCCCGGTCCCCATGCTCCGCGCCGTGGCGAAGGTGTGCGCGGAACACGGCGTGGAGTGTCAGGTTTCGCTGGAGGAGCGCATGGCGTGCGGCGTGGGCGCGTGCCTTGTCTGCGCCTGCGGCGTGAACGGGGATTATAAGCGCGTCTGCGCCGACGGTCCGGTATTTGACGCGCGGGAGGTGGAGTGGGATGCCTAACGAAGACAACGGCGCTCTTTCTCCGCCCGCGGATTTGTCCGTGGAGCTGGCCGGTGTGCGCCTGAAAAACCCCGTCGTCGCCGTTTCGGGCTGCTTCGGGTTCGGGCGCGAGTACGGCGAATGGTTTGACCTGGGCCGGCTGGGCGGTATCTGCGCCAAGGGGCTGACCCTGCGCCCGCGCAAGGGCAACCCGCCGCCGCGCGCGGCGGAGACCCCGATGGGGATGCTCAACAGCGTGGGACTGCAAAACCCCGGCGTGGAGGTGTTCCTGCGCGATGAGCTGCCGTTCCTGCGGCGCTTCGATACGGCGGTCATCGCCAACATCTCCGGCGGCGACCCGGCGGAGTACGCGGAAATGGCGGGCCTGATCGGAGACGCGGCGGACGCGCTGGAGGTCAATATTTCCTGCCCCAACATCAAGGCCGGGGGCCTCCAGTTCGGCGCGGACCCGGCCCTGGCCGCCGAGGTCACAGCGGCGGTAAAAAACAGGGCAAAATGTCCAGCAATTGTAAAATTAACCCCCAATGTCACCGACATTGCCGCCATCGCGCGCGCGGTTTGGGACGCGGGCGCGGACGGGCTTTCGCTGATCAACACGCTGACGGGCCTGCGCATCGACCCGGTGACGCGCCGCCCGGTCCTGCGGATGAACACGGGCGGGCTGTCCGGTCCGGCGGTGCTGCCGGTCGCGTTGCGCTGTGTCTGGCAGGTGTCGGGGCTGGGGCTTCCGATTCTCGGCATGGGCGGCGTTTCCACCGCCCTCGAGGCCGCGGAGATGATGCTGGCGGGTGCGAGCGCCGTCGGCGTGGGAACGGCGCTGTTCCGCGACCCGCTCTCCGCGTTGAACATTGTTCAGGGATTGGCCGCGTTTGCCGCGGAGCAAGGGATCGCGCGCATCCGCGAACTGACGGGAGGCATACGGCCTTGGGAGACGTAACGCGGCTTTATATCGTCCGGCACGCCGAGGCCGAGGGGAACATCTACCGCCGCGCGCACGGGCAGTGCGACGGCATTTTGATGCCCAACGGTCTGGCGCAGCTGGAGCGTCTGGCGGCGCGGTTTCAGGGGATCACGCCGGAGGCGGTGTATGCCTCGGACCTATACCGCGCGCGGCGCACGGCGCTGGCGTTCGCGCGGCCTATGGGCCTGCCGGTGCGGACGGATGAGCGCCTGCGCGAAATCGGCCTCGGCCCGTGGGAAGACAAGCCGTGGGGCTGGTGCGGGCGGGAATACCCGCAGCAGTTCCCCGCGTTTATGCGTAAACTGGCGGACTTCAGGCTGGACGGCGCGGAGACCCTGCGGCAGGTCGGGGACCGCACGGAGGCCGCCGCGCGGGAGATCATCGCGCGTCACCGCGGCGGGACGGCGGTCATCGTCACGCACGGCATGGCCATCCGCGCGCTGCTGGGGCGTCTGCTGGGCGTCGCCGATGAACATATTGAACGCATCCGGCATGTGGACAACGCCTCGCTCACGCTGCTGCGTGTCGGGCCGGACGGCGCGGCGGAGGCGGAAACCGTCGGCGAGGCGGAATACCTGGGCGAGTTGTCCACGCTGGCCAAGCAAAGCTGGTGGCGCTCTCAGGAGGAAAAGCCCGATATCGGCCTGTGGTTTCGGCCGGCCGACCTCCGGCGCGAGGCGGACGAACTGGTCGGCCGCCAGCGCGAAACGTGGCTGCGCGTCTACGGCGTCGAAGCCGGCTTCGACGCGGACGCCGCGCTGGAGAAAACCAGGGCGATGGCGGCGGCGGATCCGCGCTGTGTGCAGTTTGTCATGGATATTGACAAGACGGTGGGCCTGCTTTTATTGGCGCTCCACCAAAGCCCAGGCTCTATGGGGCACATCGCGCTGATCGAGCTGGACGAGGCGTATTGCGGGCAGGGCCTCGGCATCCAGCCCGTTGGCGAGGCCGTCAGCTTTTACCGCGCCCGCGGCCGCGCCGCGCTGAGGCTCTATGTCCATCGGGAGAACCGCCGCGCCGTGCGGTTTTACGAGAAATCCGGTTTTTTGAAAACCGGCGAAAAGCCGGCTTCCCACGGGACGCTGGACATCATGTGCCGGTCGATCCTGCCGGACCGGGAACTGAACGCGGTCCAATGATTAGCTTGGAGCGCGGCGCGGCGTGTGATTTTCTGCTGGTCACCGGAGACGCGTGGGTCGACCACCCCAGCTTCGGGGCGGCGGTCGTCGCCCGAACGCTGTCGGCGGAGGGATTTTCCGTCGCCGTGCTGTCCCAGCCGCGCTGGGCGGATACGCGGGATTTTGACGCCTGCCCGCGCCCGCGTCTGGCGGTGATGGTCACGGGCGGCAATCTGGATTCGATGGTCGCGCACTACACCGTCGCCAAGCGGCGGCGGGAGCGCGACTTTTACACGCCCGGCGGCGTGACGGGCCGCCGCCCCGACCGCGCCGCCGCCGTGTACAGCGCGCTGGCGCGCCGGGTGTTTCCGGGTCTGCCGCTGATTTTGGGCGGGCTGGAGGCCTCTCTGCGCCGCTTCGCGCATTACGATTACTGGAGCGACGGCGTCCGCCCCAGCCTGTCGGCCGAAACCGGCGCGGACCTCCTGGTGTACGGAATGGGCGAACGCGCCGTCCGCGAGACGGCCCGCCGCCTGGACCGGGGGGAGGGGCTGGAGGGGATCGCCGGGACGTGCCTGTACCGCGAAACACGGGACGCGCTCCCGAGGGACGCGGTGAGGTGCCCCTCGCTGGAGGCCTGCGCGGCGGACAAACGAAAGTATCTGGAGGCGGCCCTGCTCCAATACGCCGAGCATGACCCTGTGCGCGGGCGGACGCTGGTTCAGCCGCACGGCGCGGGGGCCGTGGTCTGCTACCCCCCGGCCAAGCCCCTGACAACGGCGGAGCGGGACGCCGCGGCGGCCTATCCGTACACGCGCCTGCCGGACCCGGCGTACACGGAGCCGGTCCCGGCGCTGGAGGAAGTGCGCTTTTCCGTCATCCACAACCGGGGCTGCTTCGGCTCGTGCCGGTTCTGCTCGCTGGCGTTCCATCAGGGCCGCTTCGTCTCCGCGCGCAGCCATGCCTCGGTCCTGCGCGAGATCGAGGCCCTGACGCGGGAGCCGGATTTTAAGGGCTATATCCACGATATCGGCGGCCCGACGGCCAATTTCCGCCATAACGCCTGCGCCGGACAGGCGCGGCGCGGCGCGTGCCGCGACCGGTCCTGCCTGACGCCGGAGCCGTGCCCGAAGCTGGAGACGAGCCACGCGGATTTCCTTGCGCTTTTGCGAAAGGCGCGCGCGGTTCCGGGCGTGAAAAAGGCCTTTATCCGCTCCGGCGTCCGGTATGACTACCTGCTGCTGGACAAAAGCCGGGCCTGTCTGCGCGAGCTGGCGGAGCATCACACCTCGGGGCAGCTGAAGGTCGCGCCGGAGCATTGCGTCGACGGCGTACTGCGCTGTATGGGCAAGCCCGGCTGGGCGGTCTTTGAACGATTTGCCAAAGCGTTCGGAGAGGCCGGCGCGGCGGCGGGCAAGAAGCAGTTCCTCGTCCCGTACCTGATCTCCTCGCATCCCGGCGCCACGCTGGAGGATGCCGTTGAGATGGCGCTGACGCTGAAACGGCTGGGCCGCCACCCGGAGCAGGTGCAGGACTTCTACCCCACGCCGGGCACGCTGTCCACGTGTATGTACTATACGGGCCTGGACGTCCGGACCCGCAAGCCGCTATACGTCGCCAAAGCCCCCGGCGACAAAGCCATGCAGCGCGCGCTGCTGCAATGGAAAAACCCGAAAAACAAGCCGCTGGTGATCGCCGCCCTGAAAAAAGCGGGCCGGGAGAACCTGATCGGGGTGTTCTACCCCCGGCGCAAGGAAAAAGGCAAACGCGGGAGAGGGTAACTTGCGGAAAATCCAACAAGGGCGGCCGTCCCCGGCCGCCCTTGTTTGCCCATGCACCCCGTTTGCCCGCGCCCCCCACGCACCCCGTTCGCCCTGGCCGCACACGCCGTAGGGCGCGACGCCCTCGGCGCGCCGTGGGTACGAACAACCCCTGGCATGTGCGTCGGGGACGTTTTACGGGCGACCGGGGACGGTCGCCCCTACACGGTTTTCCGCCCCGCCGTGCGTAGGGCGCGATGCCCACATCGCGCCGTGTTTCCCCAATTTTGCGCGCCCGGGGAAACGGGCGGACGTTTAAGGAAACGGACGGACGCACACAGTGCGTCCCTACAGGGCATGGGGGAAACCTCACAAAACCCTGTAGGGGCGACCGTCCCGGTTGCCCACGGACGCCATATATGGCGTCCCTACACAGATATCATGTTTTAGATTTTAGATTGTAGTACAAAATGTCATGTTAGGGCAGTTCCCTGTGGAGACAGCAAAGAAAGTGCAAGGGTATGGCCGGGAAGAACAAAGAAGACCCAAAGAGAGAAAACCCGAAGTCGAGGCCAGGACAGCCCAGACAAGACCCTTACGGTAAACAGTAGTGCCTTCCCGCAAACAAAACCCCCGTATTTCCCGCGAGAGGGGCTGGGGGACTGCCAAGT
>WRLJ01000094.1 GCA_009777685.1 Oscillospiraceae bacterium
AGCGTCTCGATCGGCGTCTGCCAGATATCGGCAAGGATTTGCAGCCAGACCTCGCTTTTGGCCCCGCCGCCGATGGCCGTGATCTTCTCCGGCGGGCGGCCGCGGCTGATGATGTCCAGGATGACCTTGAGGTTATACCCCACGCCCTCCATGACGGCGCGCATCATGTCGTTCCTCGCGCTGGTCATCGTCAGGCCGATGAACGCGCCCTTCGCGTTTGCGTTCCAGCGGGGCGAGCGCTCTCCCAGCAGATAGGGCAGAAAAATCAGGCCGTTGGCGCCGGGCGGCGACAGGGCGATTTTTTCGTCTATGACGTCATAGACGTCCAGGCCCCGCTCCCCCGCCTCTCGCCCGTCCGTTTCGCACAGGGTGTTCTTCAGCCAGCTCAGCGAATACCCCGCCGCCTGCATCGTCCCGCAGGGCGTGTAGTATTCGGGGTCAAGGGCCACCCAGTTGAAGGTCTGCATGTCAGGGTCGCAGACGGGCTCCCGGGCGGCGCTGGAAATCCAGGCGGACGACCCGATCACCATGTACGCCGAGCCTTCCCGTACCGCCCCCGCTCCCGCGGCGGCGCACGAGCCGTCGCCGCCTCCGACGACGACGGGCGTCCCCTCCAAAAGCCCCGTCTCCTCCGCGGCCGCCCGCGTCACACCGCCCGCGATGTCCAGCGAGGAACACAGCCGCGGCAGAAGCTCCGGGCGAAGGGCCGCCGCGTCGATGATCTCCCGCGACCAGACCTTTGCGCGGATGTCGAACAGGTTGGCGCCGCCCGCGTCGCTGTAATCGGTCACAAGCTCGCCCGTCAGGCGGTACACGATGTAATCCTTCGCCTGCAGCATTTTATCCATTTTCCGGTAGATATCCGGCTCGTTATCGCGCACCCAGAGCAGCTTCGCCAGCGAGTAAAACGCCGCCGGCCGGTGGCCGGTGATTTGGTAAAAGCGGCGGGGGTCGATCTGCTGGCGCAGGAAGGCCTCCTGCGGCGCGGCGCGGGAGTCGGCCCAGATGATCGCGTCGCGCAGAACCTCGCCCTGCCCGCCGACCGGCACACAGCCCATCATCTGCCCGCTGAAGGTGACGCACGCGATGTCGCGCGGGGCGGCCCCGCTTTTCTCCAGCAGGCTCCGCGTCGAGCCGCAGACCGCCGCCCACCAGTCGGCGGGTCTTTGCTCCACAGAGCGGGGCGCGGGGTAATACGTCTTATACGGGGATACGCTGAACGCCTTTAGGCGGCCGCCAAGGTCATACAGCGTCGCCTTGTTTCCGCTCGTGCCCAGGTCATGGGTCAGGATGTACCTCACAGCTCCAGCATGGACAGGGTCGCGGGCATTTCATGGGCGGTGTTGACCTTGCCCTCGTCGGTGACCAGATCAAAGCAGGAGACGATGATTTTGCCGTTCCAGACAATCGGCTCGCCCGGCTGATCCAGCTCGCCGTTAAAGCCGTCGCTGTCGGGACTTTGGGCCAGCCGCGTCACGTTGGCCCGGGGGTCGATTTTGGCGATGGCATTGGCGGAGAAATCCGCGGCGTACAGGTTGCCCGCGTCGTCTATGCACAGCCCGTCGGTGCTGACCAGCTCCTGTTCATTCTTCGCCCAAACGAAGTTCTCCCGCACCGCGCCGTCCGCGTCAAAGGTGATTTTATGCACCGCGCCGTCTCCGAAGTTGCCGACATACAGATTGCCCTCCCGGTCAAACACGATGCCGTCCGCGCCGTACTGGCAGGCCGGGTTCAGGGTCAGGAAGGTGGTCAGGATATGCTTGTCCTCCAGCGTGTTGGTGATTTCAATGTTCTCGTCGTCAACCGAAAACCGGTATACACAGCTCACCAGCAGACCGGAGGCATCCTTGACCTTCGAGAGCATACTCTGCGTGACGTACACATACCCGTCCCGCACCCGCAGGCCGTTGGGATGCTCCATGCCGCGCGCGACGACGGTGGTTCCGGCGACGGTATCGCCGTCCATCCGCACCCGCAGGACACGGCCCTTGAACATCAGCTCCTCCGCTCCCGACCAGCCCTGATTGTCCACAATGAACAGATCGCCGCACTCGCACATTTCAATGCCCATCGGCCTGGCGCAGCCGGTTTCCTCCAGAATGGGAACGTCAAACCATTTCCGTATGCTCCCGTCTTTTCCGATCTTGACCACGCATCCGGGCATGGAGGTGTCGGCGAAATTCGGGCAGGACAGGATCAGGTCGCCCGTTTGGCTGACGGTCATCCCGTCGGGCGTGGACACGTATTCCTCGGGCAGCAGGGTGAACAGCTTCGGGGTTTGCATGTGCGCTCAGCTCCTTATCAAATTGAATGGGGTTCCCGCCGCGGGCGGGGAGAAACGGTCAATAGCGGACAATGACTTTTTTTCTCGCCCTTCCCGCCAGCACCGTGTCAAAGACGTCCAAAACCTGTTCAAAGGGGACGATATCGGAAATGTAATCGTCAAAGCACAGCTCGCCGGAGCGCAGCCAGGCAAAAATCTGCTCATCCGCCTCGCCCTCCTCCGTTTTGGAGGGCCACTGGACGAACAGCAGCGACCAGTTATAGGGCGCCCGGGTCCAGTCCAGCGTCATGGAGGTTTTGGCGGAAATGCCGTAACAGCAGATCTTCCCGTTGTATTTGACGATCTCCATCGCCTGACGGATCAGCGCGTTGACGCCCGCGGCGTCGATGATGTTGTCGATCCCGGCGGGAAACATCCGCCTCACCTCAGCGGCGACGTCGCACCGCAGGCTGTCAAAGGCGTAATCCGCGCCCAGCTTTTTCGCCTCCTCCAGCTTTTCGCCGTCGACCTCGGCGGCGATCACCGGTCCCAGCCCCAGCAGCTTGCAAAACCGGATAAAGCACAGCCCGACGGGGCCGGCGCCGTACACCAAAACCGGCTCGCCCGCTCTCAGGCCAAAGCGGCGGATCGCGCTCAGCACCTCGCGGAACGTCACGAGCATGACCGCTTTGACCGGATCCAGGTCCGGCGGAACGACGCTTTGGGCGCGATACGCCTCCGGATAATCCATCCCGTCCGGCATCGCCCTGTAATCGCCGACCACACCGTACTGCGCGAAACCGCCCCAGCCGGAATGGTATCCCCGGTTTTCCTGTTCCAGAAAAGGAAGCAGCACTCTGTCTCCGACCTTGAAATTCCGGACCTTACTCCCGATCCGGACGACCTCGCCCACGGCTTCATGCCCCAAAACAGCGGGATAGTCATGAAAATTCTTAAATTCCCCGTGGATCAGCTTGGCGTCGGTGCCGTTGCAGACCCCGCAGGCGACGGTTCTCACCAGCGCCTGATACTCGCCGGTCTCCGGCATATCCAGCTCAACGACGGAGAGCGCGCCCCCGGCGTCGACCGCAAGACCTTTCATCCGTTTTCCTCCCGTCTGTTCTGTTTGCGGACAGGATATCCCCTGTCAAGCGCGCCGGACGCACATAAATTGCGTCCCCATGCGCTCTTCGCCGCAGGCGCTATTATATCACCGCGCGGTGAAAATTTCAACCGGCCCGCCGGCAAAAATCTCCGGACGGCGGGGAGGGTCCCACCTCTTTCCATTTTTTCTGTTTTGAAATGATAAAAAAACTCTTGCATTGGCGCGCAATATAGTATATAATTTCATTCAACGGCCTGTCGCGGGGCTATACCCCGTTGACGGAAGCCAATAACGTTAGGAGGTTCACCATGAAAACCACGAAAAAAACCCTGTCCCTCGTTCTCGCGTCCCTGATGCTGCTTGCCCTGCTGGCGGCCTGCGCCTCGCCCGCGGCGACGACGCCCAGCGGCGGCAACACGCAAGCGCCCGACCAGACCAGCGCCCCCAACAACAACGGCGGCGGCGACGGCGGCGACGACGGCGAACTGAAAGCCGTGGAAGTGAAGTACCAAATGATCGGCTGGGGCAGCCCCGGCGACGCCGCTATGGCGGAACTCAGCGCCAAGGTAAACAAGGTGCTCGCAGACCTCGACAAGCCCTATACCGTCAAGCTCATGTTCGGTGAAGGCGGAGACTACACCGACACCACCAACCTGATGCTGGCCTCCGGCGGCAACGAGTTTGACATCATCTTCATCTCCAACTGGGCCGCAAACTTCTATGCCAACGCCGCCGCGGGATACCTCACCGACCTCGGTCCCTATCTGGCCAAGTATCCCGACGTCGAGCGCATCCTCACCTCCGACTTCATGAACGCCAGCCTGGTCAACGGCAAGAACTACGCTCTGCCCACCAACAAGGAAAAAGCCCGCCAGCTCGGCTGGGTCCTGCGCAAGGACATCGTCGACGACATGGGTCTGGATCTCGCGGCGATCGAAGCTCTCCCCTACGGAGAGAGGCTTGCCGCTCTGGAGCCCTATTTCTATCAGGCGAAGGAAGACTATGACCTGTGGGTCTATCCCATCTTTGTGCCCAGCGACTATCAGTATGACCGCATCATTGAGCCGATCATCATGTCGCGTGTCGAGCCCGGCGCTACCACGGCTCTTGTCGCCGACCTCGACTCCACCTTCATCGACGCTGTGAAGCTCTACAGCAAATGGTACCAGGACGGGCTGATCAACCCCAACCTGAACAACCAATCCAGCGGCAACACCGAGTTTGCCACCGGCCAGTATTTCGGCATCCCCTATCAGCTGAAGCCGGGCAAGGACAAGGAGCTTGAGGGCGAAATCGAGGGCTTTGAGTTCGTCCAGATCGCCATGAACCCGCCCGAAATCGCCAACTCCGAGACCACCGGCGCCATGGTGGCCATCCCCCACGGAGCCGCCAACAAAAACGAAGCCTTCGACTTCATCAATCTGCTTTACACCAATGCCGATGTACTCAACACGGTCATCTTCGGCGAGGAAGGCATTGACTATGAATTTGTCGGCGACGGCATCATCGAGATCACCGGCGGCGGCGGACACGGCCAAAGCTGGACGATGGGCGACCAGTTCGCAAACCACCTCCAAAGCAACGAAGACCCCACCAAGTGGGCGCAGTTCATCGCCTTCAACGAAGCGGGCTCTCCCCTGCCGCTTCTGGGCTTTGTGCCGAATACCGACGACCTGGACATCCAGACCTACATTGCCGGTATGCAAGCCGTCCGCGAGAACTACGGCGACCTCTTCCGCGGCTACACTCCGCTCGATCAAATCGACGCCGAGTTTGAGAAGCTGAGAAGTGAATATGAGTCCGCCGGCATGAACGAACTGCTGGAAGAAATGCAAGCCCAAATCGACGCCTGGCTTGCCAGCAAATAAACCCTGACTCCTCCGAAAAAGGCTGTATCAGTTCTGATACAGCCTTTTTCCCACAAAAACACAAACAGAGGAAGGTTGCAAGATGCACTATAAAAATTTCCGCAACGCCACCTATGCCCCGGCGGAATATCTGGAGAAAACCCCTATCGAGAGCATCCGGGCCGATATCGAAAAAGCCGGCCGGTATGTCAAGCTGGATAAAATCTACCTGGAAACCTACCGCTCCGGCGTTCGGGTGGGGCGCGAAAAAATGGAAGCCGTCAAGGCCCTGTGCGCCGGATACGGCCTTCAGCTCTCCGGCGGCATTACGACGACCGTGGACGGCCCCCTGATGGGCAGCATGTGCTACACCGATCCGGAGACGCGGCGGAAGCTGGGCGATATCGCCGCGTATACCGCGGAGCTGTTCGACGAGGTTCTGCTGGACGACTTTTTCTTCACCAACTGCCGCTGCGAGTCCTGTATCAAGGCCAAGGGGGACCGCGACTGGGCCGCCTTCCGGCTGGCGCTGATGAACGACGTTTCGGAAAGCACCGTCATCCAGCGCGCCAAAGAGGCCAATCCCAACGTCCATCTTGTCATCAAGTACCCCAACTGGTACGACAGCTTCCCCTCCTGCGGCTATAACCTCAAGGACGAGCCGGGGATGTTTGACAGCATCCACACGGGCACCGAAACGCGCGACCCGCACTATACGCATCAGAACCTGCAAAAATATCTCAGCTACTTTCTGGCCCGCCTGCTGGAGCGGGTCAAGCCCGGCCTGAACAACGGCGGCTGGTACGACCTGTATGACTGTGATCTGGAGGATTATGTGCATCAGGCGTACCTGACGGTCTTTGCGAAATGCCGCGAGAACATGATGTTCTGCCTTCCGCTGATGGCCCGTTTCCCCGCCGCGTACATGGCGGCGGCGGGCGCTTTCTATGACGAGGCCGACCTGTTCATGGGCCAGATCGGGGAGCCGTCGGGCATCGCCTGCTACAAGCCGTACCATTCGCAAGACGAGCGCCATTTGTACGATTATCTGGGGATGCTGGGCATTCCGCTCGATCCGTATCCCGATTACCCGTCCGAAGCGAAAACCGTTCTGCTGACGGCTTCCGCCGCAAAGGACGGCGATATCGTCTCCAAGCTCCGGCAAAGCCTGCTGGACGGAGCGCGGGTCTTTATCACCGGCGGCCTGTATGAAAAGCTGGCCGGCCGGGGCATCGAGGATATCCTGCCGCTGGAGGTCACCGGCAGGAGCGCCGTCTCCGATACGTTCTCCTACAACGATTTTGCCAGCCACGCCGCCGGCTGCGCGAAAGCCGCCGGACCGGTGTCGCTGCCGCGCGTCACCTACAGCACCAACGACTTCTGGGTCCTG
>WRLJ01000095.1 GCA_009777685.1 Oscillospiraceae bacterium
CCAGACCGGCGACGCGCGAAGGCAGGCCGCCCAGACGCCCGACGTCCCCGGCGGCATAGCCGCACAAATCCAGCAGCCTGCCCGCCGCCTCATAGCTCTCGGGATGCACGGCCGTATTGTCCAGTACATTGGAGCCGCCCGGCACGCGCAAGAAGCCCGCCGCCTGCTCAAAGGCGCGCGCGCCCAGCTTCGGCACACGTTTCAAATCGCGCCGCGCGCGGAAGGGGCCGTTCTGCTCGCGGTAGGCCACAATGTTCCTGGCCAGCGCGGCCCCAACGCCAGCCACGCGCGTCAGCAGCGGCGCGGAGGCCGTGTTCACGTCCACGCCCACGGCGTTGACGCAGCTCTCCACCACGCCGTCCAGCGACTGCGCCAGCCGCGCGGGCGGCATATCATGCTGGTACTGCCCCACGCCGATGGATTTCGGGTCGATCTTGACCAGCTCCGCCAGCGGGTCCTGCAAACGCCGCGCGATGGACACCGCGCTGCGCAGGGTCACGTCAAACTCCGGGAACTCCTCCGCCGCCAGCTTGGACGCGGAGTAGACGGACGCCCCCGACTCATTGACGATGGTGTACTTCGCCTTCAGGCCGGAGCTTTTCAGCAAGCCCGCCACAAACCGCTCCGTCTCGCGGCTGGCCGTCCCGTTGCCGATGGCGACGGCCTCTACATTATGCGTTCGGATCAGGCGCGTCAGCAGCGCCGCGCTGTCGGCCTCGCCGCGCGCGCCGTGCGTGATATAGGCCACGCCCGTGTCCAGCACCTTGCCCGTCGCGTCGACGACGGCGACCTTGCAGCCCGTGCGGAAGCCGGGGTCCAGCCCCATCGTCACGCGGCCGCGCAGCGGCGGCTGCATCAGCAGCGGGCGCAGGTTCAGGGCAAACATCCGGATGGCCTGCTCGCCGGCCTCCTCGCTCAGGGCCGAGCGTATCTCCCGCTCCATAGACGGCTCCAGCAGGCGCTTCCAGGCGTCGGCGCAGACCTCCGTCATCAGGCCGGAGGTGATGGAGCCGGGCTTGACAAACTGATTGTACAGCAGGTTCAGCGCGTCCATTTCCGGCACGTCCACGCGCACGGTCAAAAGGCCCTCCTTCTCGCCCCGGTTCAGGGCCAGCATCCGGTGGCTCTTGACGCGCCCCGCCGGTTCGGAATAGTCGTGGTACATGCGGTACACGCCGCCGCCATCAGGGTCCTCCGCGGAGGAGGCGGCCCGGCTTGTGACCGCGCCGACGCGGAAAATCATTTCCCTCAGCCGCTTGCGCGCCCCGGCGTCGTCGCTGATGATCTCGGCGGCGATGTCGCACGCGCCGCCAATGGCGTCGTCCTCCGTGTCCACGCCCTTTTCCGGGTCGACGTAGGCCCGCGCGAGGGCGCGGAGATCGCCGCGCTGGAGCTCCTGCGCGAAAATCACCTCCGCCAGCGGCTCCAGGCCCTTTTCGCGGGCAATCATCGCGCGCGTGCGGCGCTTGGGCTTGAACGGGCGGTAAATATCCTCGATCTCCGCCAAGGTCCGCGCGGCCTCCAGCGCGGCGGACAGCGCCTCCGTCATCGCGCCCTGCGCCTCAATGGAGCCGCGCACCTCCGCGCGGCGTTTTTCCAGCGCGCGCAGACGCTCCAAACGGTCGGCCAGCTCCCGCAGGAGCTGGTCGTCCATAGCGCCGTGCGCCTCCTTGCGGTAGCGCGCGATAAAGGGGATGGTGTTGCCCTCGTCCAGCAGAGCCGCCACGCTGGCGGCATGGGCCTCCGGCACGTTCAGCTCCCGGGCCAGGCGCGGGATGATATCGGTCATGGGCAGGCTCCTTTTTTTGCAATGATTAAATTGCATTGATCACTTTTGCCAACGCAGTAGGGGACGCACACCCGGGCGTCCCGTCCCCGGGCATCCCGTCCCCCGGGCGTCCCGTCCCCGGGCATCCCGTCCCCAGGCGTCCCGTCCCCGGGCTATTTCTACAATTAGACTTCCTCGGAAACCCCGTTCAATGTACAATCTAAAGGTTTCCGCCGGTTGTAGGGGCGACCGTCCCGGTCGCCCACGGACGCCATATATGGCGTCCCTACAGGTTTCCGAGGAAGTCTGTTAGCATAGTGCGCCGGTATATTCGCCATATATTGTTTTACCAGATTACCTGTTTCACTTAATTCGATAAACGAGGCGTTTAGGAGGGTAACCTTAATTCGATAAACCAGGCGTTTGGGGTGGTAACGGGACGCCCGGGTGTGCGTCCCCTACAGCTATCTGGCTGGCGGCATAAAGGAGTCAATTGGACAAACACCCTTAACACCCCAGGTTCTTATCCCTCCGCGGGGATTTTCAGCCTGTCCAGCACAAACTCCAGCTGGTTGTCCGACGCCGCATACTCCAATCCGTCCAACGGCTCTATATAAGACTCCAGCAGTTCCAGCGTTTGGACGCTGCCATAGCTCGTGACGGTCAGCCCCTCGGCCATCTGGAAGCAGTTGAGGGCGTGGAGCGTGTAGGCGTCAAACACATCGTCCGGCTCGTCCAGGAAATAGCCCAGCATCCACAGCCGCTGCTCCAGCGCCATCGTGCGCGAGGCGGGCGACAGCCCGGGCAGAATCGCCCGCGAGGCGTTCAGGGTCTCCAGCGCGGAAATATCCAGCGTAACGATTTCCATCTCGATTTCGATGTCGGGCGTCAGGCCAACCTCCTGGTAGTCGCCCGTCACGGGCAGCTCGATCCGGTATCTCGTCAGCGCCAGAATATCGCCGCCGGTCAGGACATAATGCATCTGCGCGCGCGCCTTGCCGAAGGTCTGTGTGCCCACCACGGTCGCGAGACCGCGGTCCTGCAGACTGCCGGCCATCATTTCCGCCGCCGAGGCCGTGCCTCCGTTCACCAGAATGGTGATACTCAGCGGAGACCAGGCGCCCTTTGCCTCATAAGTATAGGGAATTTCCGTGCCGTCCCGGTCGATAAAGCGGTACAGCAGCTCGCCCTCCAGGCCGTCCAGCAGGCACAGGATATCACGCATCTCATCGACGATGCCGCCGCCGTTGTCGCGCAGGTCGATGACCAAATCCGTCACGCCCCGTGTCCGGAAATGCTCCATAAACAGCGCGAAGGCCTGCACGTCCGTCTCCTCGTTCATAAAGCTGCTGATGCTGATGTACCCTGTCCCGTCCTCCATCACATAGCCCATCACATAGGTGGGCAGGCCCGGCAGCGCGCGGCGGGTCAGCGTATATTCCCTGTCCTCCAGCGCGCCGGGGCGGCGGACGCCCACCCGAACGCCGGTCCCCTGTTCGCCCCGCAGCAGGTCCGCGATCTCGTCAAACGGCAGGGCGCGGGTGTCCGTGCCGTTCACGGATACGATCTGATCTCCCGGCAGCAGGCCCGCCTCCTCCGCCGCCCCGCCGGGCAGCAGACCGTAGATATACGCTCCGGTCGTGCGGTAGGGATCGAGCATGATGCCGATGCCGTACCGCCGGACCGGTTCCGGCGCCTCCGGCGAGCCGAAGAAAAAGTCATACAGCTCTTTTTCCATAAACCACGAATACAGGTCAAAATCCGCGGTGAGCTTTTCCAGCTCCTCATAGAAGCGGTCCAGGTCCCCGTCAAAATCTTCCGGCGTCAAATCCGGCGGAAGTCTCAACTCCCCGCCGCCCTCCAGATAATACTCGGCAATGCAGAGGTCGATTTCCCGCAGCAGCAGAAGCTGCTCCGCCGGGTCGGCGGACACGGCCAGCGCGGCGGGCGCCAGCGGCAGAATCAGCAGCGCCAGCGGCAGAATCAGGCAAATTATGCGGACATGCAGTTTTTTGAACATGGTTTAATCCCTTCCTATCCATTATAAATTCACGGGGTTTGTCCGTCTCGCTCGTTTTTTGCGCGTCGAGGGAAACGGCGGACGCCATATATGGCGTCCCTACACAGAGGTCATGTTTTAGATGTTACAACACACTACATCTTCACGGGCGCGTCCACACCCAGCAGACGCAGGCCGTTGGCCAGAACCTGCCGCGCCGCGAAGGCCAGCCGCAGGCGGGCGGCGCGTAAATCCGGCTCCTGATCCCTGACGCGGCACGCATCGTAGAAACGGTGGAATTTCCCCGCCAGCTCGATCAGATAGCGATTGATCCGCGACGGCTCCAGCTGGCTTGCCGCCTCCAAGATCTCGTCGGGGAACGCGGCAAGATGGCACAGCAGGTCCCGCTCGGTCTCGTGGGTCAGCAGGGCGGCGTTTCCCCCGTCCGCCTCCGCGGCGCCCTCTTCCTTCAGCGCCGCCTCCAGAGAGCATACGCGGGCGTGGGCGTACTGCACGTAATAGACGGGGTTTTCACTGGTCGTCTTGACGGCCAGGCCGAGGTCGAAGTCCAGCCGGGTATTCACGCCGCGCAGATTAAAGAAAAACCGCGCCGCGTCCACGGGGATATCGTCCAGCAGGTCGGCCAGCGTGACGGCCTTGCCCGTGCGCTTGGACATGCGCACGAGTTCCCCGTCGCGGTACAGGCTGACCATCTGATACAGCGCAAAGCGCAGCCGCTCCGGGTCCACGCCCAAGGCCCGCATACACGGCCCGAAGCGCACCGTATGCCCGTGGTGGTCCGCGCCCAGCACGTTGACCACGGCGTCAAAGCCGCGCCGCAGGAACTTGTCGCGGTGGTAGGCGAGGTCCACGGCGAAATAGGTGTAAAACCCGTTGGACTTGCGCACGACCTCGTCCTTTTCCAGCCCGAACGCCGTCGCGCGGAGCCAAAGCGCGCCGTCCTTCTCATAGGTATACCCGTCCCGGATCAGCGCGTCCATCGTTTCCGTCACATAGCCGTCCCTGTGCAGGCCGCTTTCGGCAAACCAGCGGTCAAAGCGCACGCGGTAGCGCTCCAGGTCGCGCTCCATCGACGCCACCGCCTGAGGCAGAGCGTAGGCGGCCAGCGCGGCCTGCCGCTCCTCCGGGGGCGTATCCAGCAAGCCGTCCCCCCGCTCCGCGATATAGCCGCGCGCGTACTCGGCGATATAGTCGCCGTGATAGCCGTCCTCCGGCATCCCGGCCTCGCGGCCCAGCTCCTGCAAATACCGGCATTCAATGCTCTTGGCAAAGTTATCGACTTGGTTGCCGCAGTCGTTGAGGTAAAACTCACGGTGCACATCGTCGCCCGCCGCGTCCAGCACGGCGGCCAGAGTATCGCCCAGCACGCCGCCGCGCGCGTTGCCGATGGTCATCGGCCCCGTGGGGTTGGCGGATACGAACTCGACCATGACGCGCCGCCCGGTGCGCGTCTCCGCGCGCCCGTAGGCGTCTCCCCCGCTCTCCACGGCGTCCAGAACCGCCGCGTACCAGCGCGGCGCGAACCGCAGATTGATAAAGCCCGGCCCCGCCACCTCGGCGGAGACGATATACCCGTCCGCCGTGACGATTTCCCCGGCCAGCGCCTCCGCGGCGGCGCGGGGCGGCATCCCCAGCGTCTTGGCGGCGCCCAGCGCGAAGGACGTGGCCAGGTCGCCGTGCGCGCGGTCCTTCGGCGGCGCGAAGGCGGCCTCCGGAAGAGCGTCCGGCGGGTCCATGCCGCGTTCCGACACCAGCGCGGCATAGGCCGCCTCTATCTGCTTTCGCGCTTGCTCGCGCACCAGGGCCAGTGGGTTCATAGACGGAAAACTCCCCGCTAATTTAAGAATATACCGTCGCCGGCATTGACATTTCCGGGAGGGCTGGCGTCGATGGGTACGCCGCCGTCCCCGTAGCCGTCGCGGTCCGAGACGCGGATGCTGAGGGTATTGGCGCCGGTGATCTCGTTGTCGATCTCCAGCGTGTAGTCCACCTCCAGATCAATGGGACCGTGCGCGCCGCCGATGTCACAGCGCAATTCCCGGGTGTTCACGCCCAGCGTCAGCGGACCCATCTCGGTATCATAATAGGATACATGCTTGCGGCCCTTTTCAAAGATCATGTGCGTGTTGATTTCACCCCTGTGGCGCATCACCATGCGCCCGCCGCCGAACAAAATCGTTGTTTGCGTGCGGCCCATACCGGTTTCCGGATTTTCCATGTAGGTCAGCGTGTAGCCGTCCGGCCCGCGCGACAGCGTCCCGCTGGTGACCATGTCCATGGAGTCCTCCCAAAACGCTTCCGTCAGCTGCTGCCGCCCGCGGACGGAAACCCATACCTTCCTGTTTCGCATACTGTAACGCCTTTCTTTTCCGGCCGGAATACCGCTTTTGTAAATTTGCGTCTTTACGCCCGTTTCACCGCGCGCGCATTATATCACACCGCCGCAAAGAACGCAAGGCGGCGTCCTGCGGGTGATCCGCAAACTTCGGACAAACGGGAAACGCTCAGAAATCCGGCGGGACGCGGAGGGCCGCGTCCCCTACAGGGTTTTGCGCCCGCCCTGCGTAGGGCGCGACGACCTCGGCGCGCCGTGTTTGCCCCGCCGCACACACCGTAGGGGACGCAGACCTCGGCGTCCCGCAGGGTTATCTGCAAACTCTCAGGGAAAGGGTTTGCACCGTTTGCCCGTGCGGCTGTTGGTTTGGGTAGTGTTCAGGCATTCCCGGGGGAGGTCTCCCCCGGACCCCCCCACTGGGGGACTTGGCAGTCCCCCAGCCCCTCTCGCGGGTCATACGGGGGTTTT
>WRLJ01000096.1 GCA_009777685.1 Oscillospiraceae bacterium
GGCAGAATCCCCCAGTCTCTGTAAATTGGCCAGCGTAGGGCCAACCCGCCCCCCGGTCCCGCCGTAGAGCTGGAACAGCCGGAAGCCCCGCTCCAGGCCGTATTTCACGGCCTGGAGCATATCCGTATCGTCCTTCTCCCTGGCAAGCTCCACTCGGTGGGGATGCTCCGGCTTTTCCGGCAGGGAGTCAAAGTCCCCGATCACCAGATCGGGCCGGATGCCCAACCGCCGCAAATGCGAATAGCCGCCGTCGGCGGCGATGACAAAATCGCCCGCGGCGGGGGCGGGAACGGGACCGTACAGCGGTCCCGCTCCCACGATGATACAAGTTTTCACGGGGTATCCGCTCCTTTACGCAAACACGCCTGCCGGCCCATACCGGCAGACGCGTTTGCGAGCCGGCCGATAAGCCGGGTTCTGTCGTGTGCAGTCATCTATCTGGGCCGCCCGTTACCGGACGGCTCATGCCACATGCGGGGAAAAGCCGGGCCGGCTCAGGGGGTCGCCCCCCTCTCCCCAAGTGTTGCTCCGGATAGAGTTTACAGGATCCCCCGGTCTCCCGGGAGACCGGTGAGCTCTTACCTCACCTTTCCACACTGGCCCGCGCGGATGTCCGCGCGGGTGTCCTATTTCTGTTGCACTTGTCCTGTAGTCGCCTACGGCGGGCGTTACCCGTTATCCCTGCCCTGCGGAGCCCGGACTTTCCTCCCCCGCGCCCCAAGGACGCGAAGGCGACTGCATAGCCGGCTCAAGCTCAGTGTAGCGGATTTCCGGAGCGTTGTCAACCGTCAATGCGCATAAGCCGCCCCTCTTTCCGCCATACTGTACAGCAGGAAAGGGGGCGGCGTCCATGTCCGAAGCCCCGCGGCCGGAGGTGCGGTCCCAGCACCCGCCGGAAACCCTCGCGTTGACCGGCAGTCTGGACCAAAACGCCCAAACGCTGCAAGAGCTGTTTCAGGGCGACGACGGATTCGTCCTGCGGCCCATACAAAACCGGTATTTTGAGGAGCGGCGGTACTTTCTGGCCTATTGCGCCGGGATGATGGATCAGCATTTCGTGAGCGAGACGATCATCAAGCCGCTGGCGTCGGAGCGTTTGGAGCGTACCGGCTCCGATACCGCCGGCACGGTCCTTCGGCAGGTTTTGTATGCCCACGGTCCCGGAAAACAAGCCGAAACCTTCGCGGATCTGGTAGAGGCCGCCGCCTACGGCGACGCCGTTGTGCTGCTGCCCGACGGAAGCGCGCTGATCTTCGGCGCGCAGGGCTTCCCCATCCGCGGCATCACGGAGCCGGAAGGGGAGAAGCTCCTCTCCGGCCCCCGAGAGGGCTTCTGTGAGGCGCTGATGCCCAACCTGACGCTGATTCGCCGCAGACTGCGCACCAACGATCTGAAGCTGCGCTTTATGACCTTCGGCGAACGGTCGCGGACGCGCGCCTGCGTCTGCTATCTGGACAGCCTCGTAAACCGCCCCGTTTTGGCGGAGCTGGAGCGCCGGCTGGACACGATCTTCATTGACGGGACGCTGGACTCCCACTACCTCGCCGAGCTGGTCAGCGACCATCCCTACTCGCCGTTTTCCTCCCTCGGCTCCACCGAACGGCCCGACGCCGTCGTCTCCAAGCTGCTGGAGGGGCGCGTGGCCGTGCTGTTGGACGGCAGTCCCGTCGCGCTGACGCTGCCCTACCTGTTCATCGAGAACTTCCACGCCGGCGAGGATTATTATCTGAACTATCTCTACGCCTCCTTCTCGCGGATGCTGCGTATCCTCAGCTTTTGCGCCGCCGCGCTGGTCCCGGGCGCGTATATCGCCGTCACGGCGTTCCATCAGGAGATTTTGCCCCTGCCGCTGCTGATCAACATCGTGCGGGAAAAACAGTCCGTCCCGTTCCCGGTGGGGCTGGAGGTCTTCTCCTTGCTGGTCATTTTTGACATCCTGCGCGAGACCGGCATCCGTATGCCCAGCGGCCTCGGGCAGGCGATGAGCGTCGTGGGCGCTCTCGTGCTGGGACAGGCTGCCGTGGCCGCCAAGCTGGCCTCGTCGATGGTGATCGTCGTCGTCGCGCTGGCCGGCGTGACCAGCCTTCTGATTCCGAAATTGAGCGCGGCGACGCTGGTCTTGCGGTACGGGATACTCATGCTGTCCCTGCTGCTGGGATTCCCGGGTCTCATGCTGGGCCTGTCGGCGGCGCTGGCGCATATCCTCGGCCTGCGGTCGTTCGGGATGCCGCAGACCGTCCTGAGCGGAAATCTGCGCGCGCAGGACATGAAGGACATCGCCGTGCGCGCGCCGCTCTTTGCCATGCGCGAGCGCGGACCGGTCTCGCCGAACCGGCGGCGCAGCCGCAACGCGGCGTGGAGGGACACGAAATGAGGCCGCTGTTTTGTCTTCTGTCCGCGCTGGCGCTACTGGGCGGATGCGCCAACTATCAGGAACCGGGCCATATCAATATTGTCATCGGCCTTGCCGTCGACCGCGGGGAAAACGGGTACAGCCTGACGTTCGAGGCCGTTGACCTGTCAGGCTCGCCCAAAGACAACGAAATGGACTCCTTTACCGTCAGCGCGGAGGGCGTCACGATCCCCCACGCGCTGGAGGACGCCCGCCGGCAGACGGCCTACCGCCTGCACTACGGCAATTTGGAGACGATCGTTGTCCATGAAGACCTCGCGCGGGAGGAAGGGCTGTCGCCGCTGCTGAGCTGGTGCGTCCGCGACGCGGAGATGCGCGAAACGGCCGGTCTGGTCATCTCCCGCGCGGCCTCCGCCCGCGAGGTTCTGTCCGCCGGCGGCGCGGATATCCGCGTTTCGTCCTATGTGCTGGAGCACACCGTAAACCCGCCGGACGGCAGAGCCGGGCACACGGTACGGGTCCCGATCTACCGCGCGGCGGATATGTTGAACACACCGGGCAAGGCCCTGGTTCTGCCCGCCGTTTCCGTACAGCCCGGAGAGGACGGGGACGACGGCGCGCAGGGAGAAGGCAAAAGCCGGGGCGTCATACGGCTGGACGGTCTGGCGGCCTTCCGCGGCGACCGGCTGACGGGCTATCTGGAGCAGGAGCGGGTCCCGTACTACCTGTGTCTGCTGAGGGGCCGGGGAAGGCATGAATTTGTGCTTGACGCCGGCGGGCGGGGAGAGGCCCTGCGCGTCAGGGACTGCCGGACACGCCTGACGCTGGGCGGCAGCGGCGCGGACGGCCTGCCCTCCTTTCATATCGCGGTCAGCGCGCGGGCAGTGCGCTTATCCGCGGGCGCGCCCGCGGAGCGCGAGGCCGCCGAACGCCTGACGGAGGAGCTGCGGCGCACGCTCGGGATCATCCGCTCGGAGCTGGACGCGGACATCCTCGCGCTGGGCTACGAGCTGTATATCCGCGACAGGGAGCAATGGGAGCTTCTGGGGGATCACTGGCCCGGCCCTTTGTCCGGCGCGCGCATCGAGGTGGAAGGCGCTTTCAGAACCATAGAGAATTGAACCCATATCCAATGCTTTGGAGGGCAAGAGCGTGAAATCTATGTCTCAACGTCAGGCCGGCGCGCTGACGGCGCTGTTCCTGCTGGGCAACTGTCTGATTTTCGGCGTCAATACGGCGGGCGGGCGCGACAGCTGGATCGCCCTGCTGATCGCGGCGGGGGTTTCAGTCCCCATGCTGTGCGTATACGCGCGTTTGCCGGCCCTGTATCCGGATCACGGCTTCTTTGAAATCATCGAGGCTCTGCTGGGCCGCGCGGCGGGGTCCGCCGTTACCGCCCTGCTGATCGGATTTGCGCTGTACTCGGCGGCCTACCTGATCCGCTCGGTGAATGAATTTGTTTTTATCAACGCGCTGCCGGAGCCGCCGTATCTCCTGTTTACCGCCGCGTTCGCGCTGGCGGGGCTGTATTTGCTCTGCCGGGGCTCGGAGACGATCGGAAAATGGGCCACCGCCGGCCTGGTCCTGACGGTGTTTTGTGTGGTCTCCGGCTTTGTGTTTTCCGCGCGCGAAATGGATTTCCGCGCCTTCCTGCCGGTCCTGCGCCGCCCGGCGGGCGATATCCTGCGGGCCTCGGGTCAAATCGCGGCCTTCCCGATGCTCCAAAGCGTTCTGCTTCTGCCGCTTCTGGAGAAGCAGGGCGGGGCTTTCAAGCCGCGCCGCGCCCTGCTGGGAGGGCTGGCGGCCGCGCTGGCGGTCATGCTGCTTGTCGTCGCGCAGCAGTTCGCCCTGCTGGGCGAGTACGCGGCGCAAAACGCGCCGTTTCCCTCCTACTCGGCCTTAAAAATCGTCAGCGCCGGCAGTTTCCTGTCCCGTCTGGAGAAAATACTGTCCGGCTATCTGCTCGTTGCGGCCCTGCTGCACCTCGCCGTCTGCCTGAACGCGGCGCAGCGGGGTCTGAGCCGTCTGTTCCCGATCCAAAAGCCCCTGCGGAGCGCCCTGCCGCTCCTCCTGTGCGCGGCGGCGCTGAGCGGCTTCATCGCCGGCGACGTTTGGGGCTTGAAGGCGCTTCCGGCGGTATTTCCCTGGTACGCGGCGGCGGCCGGGGGATTGGTCCCTCTTCTTCTTTGGATACGCGCCGAATTACGGCGGCGGTCACAATCCCCCAAAAAAACCGGAAAAAGTTTCACGTGAAACCTATTTCGACAGTATATCCCCTTGTTTTGCTTCTGTTTATAATATTATGTCAACTAAAAACCCGATTATTTCTTTGCTCCAAGCCCTTGACAAAAATATTACACCCGTGTATACTTATTCACAAAGGTGCGCGGAGGAACAGCCTGGCGCGGTTTCCCGCCGCCGTATATTAAATTAGGAGGTACAACATGAAAACATCCTTTCTGAGGGCGTTGGCCCTCGCGCTGTGCGCGGTCATGATCTTTGCCCTGGCCGCCTGCGCCTCCCCCTCCCCGGCGACCCCCGGCGGCAACAACACGCAAGCCCCGCCCTCGTCCGGCGAACCGGTCACCCTGACGTTCTGGCATATATGGGGCAGCGGCGATCCCACATCCGAGGCCGTGAAGAAAGTCGTCGACGACTTCAACGCGCTGGACAACAACATCACCATCAGAGTCGAAACCTTTGAAAACGATCCGTATAAGGACAAAATCAGGGTAGACATCCCCGGCGGCACCGGCCCCGACATCTTCTCCTCCTGGGGCGGCGGCGAATCCAAGCCTTACGTTGACAACGGCAATGTTCTGGCGCTTGACTCCTATCTGGATTCCGCCACCATGAACCGTATGCTCGGCGGCGCGCTGGCCAACACCACCTATGACGGCAAAGTCTACGGCCTGACCTTCGGTCTGGCGGCCAGCGGGTTCTACTGCAACAACCGCCTGTTTGCCGAAAACGACATCAAAATCCCCGCGACGTGGGAAGAGCTGCTGTCCGCCATCGAGGGTTTCCAGGCTGTCGGCATCACCCCGATCAGCACGACCGTCAAGGAAAGATGGGTTATCGGAATGCTGTTTGACGCGCTGGTCCTGAGATCAGTCGGCATCGACGGCGTGATGACGGCCCTGACCGAAGGCGGCGAAGCGTTCGCTCACCCCGGCTTTAAGCTGGCCGCGGAAAAGCTGGCTGAGCTGGTCAGCCTGGGCGCGTTCAACGCCGACGCCAACGCCATTTCCCGCGACGACGCTGAGATTCCCGTGCAGCTCGGCGAGGTCCCGATGTATTACATGGGCAGCTGGGCCGCGGGTATGCTCGCCAGCGACGAGACCGTTGATCAGGGTGATTTCACCTATATCCCCTTCCCCACGATTCCGGGCGGCAGCGGTGCGGCCACTGAGTTCATGGGCGGCGCCGTCGACTGCGTCATGGTCAACTCCAACACCGAGAATCCCGACGCGGCGGCCGAGTTTGTGAAGTATTTCGCCGAGAACGTCGCCCGCGAGGGATACCTGGTCGGCAGCTACATGCCTGTCTGGCAGGTTGGCAGCATCGACGAATCCGAGATCAACCCCATCATGGTCAGCATCAAGCAGGCCACCGCGTCAGCCACCGGCTTTGTCATGTGGTTTGATACCTTCCTCGGCCCCGACCTGGCGGCCATATATCAGGACGCGATGGAAGAGCTTCTGGCCGGACAGATCACGCCCGACGATTTCGTCGAAGCCGTGAAATTGATCGAGCCGTAACGCAAACGCCATAACGCACCTACAGGGCGGCGGGAACACCGCCGCCCTCTTCTTTTTCTTTTGCAAAAAAGAAAAAGAAGCAAAAAGAAAAGGGCTTCGCGCCCGGGGTTTAGATACGCTAAGACGTTCGCGGCCCGCGCCCTTCTTTTTCTTTTACGGAAAAGAAAAAGAAGCAAAAAGAAAAGGGCTTCGCGCCCAGGGCTTAGATACGCTAAGGCATTTGCGGCCCGCGCCGTTCGGGGAAACGCGGGAAAACCCCACACGGGTGCGCATTGCCCTCCGGCGCCTTTGGCGGCCGGAGGGAACGGGAGGAAACTTCGGGTTTATCCTTGCCCTCCTCT
>WRLJ01000097.1 GCA_009777685.1 Oscillospiraceae bacterium
CGGACGCGGACGGGCTGTTATCCCATTGCCGGGTGCGCGGCGTCAAGACCGTGCTGGATTTGACCGCCCCGCACACCGATCAGGACCTCGCGGCGTCGGCGGAGCTTTTGCGCGTGCTGTACCGGCAGGGTCTGGACGCCGTATCGGTGTCCGATCTGGGCGTACTGCGCATGGTCCGCATGGAGGCTCCGGAGCTGGCCGTCCACTGGGCGAACGCCGGAGGGCCGGAGGCGCTGGAGATGGCCGACGCGCTGGGCTGTACGCGGGCGGTCCTCGCTCCGTCGCTGACATTGGAGGAAATCGGCGCGCTGTGCGCGCGCAAGGGCAGTCTGGAGATTCAGGTTCCGGTTTGGGAGCCCGGCTGCGCCGCCTCTCCGCTCGCGCCGTGTCTGCTCTCGCCGGCGGGCGCGCGCGGCCCGGCGTGTGAGGCGGGGGACCCGTCCGCCGCCTGCCGCCGCGCCTTTACCTACGGCAAGGGCGGCCCGCCCGCGCTGGACGCCCCCGCCGTCGACCGGCTCGAAAGCATCGCGGAGCTGACGGCGGCGGGCGTGGACGTTTTCGGCCTGCGCCCGCGCGACCCGTCGGAACTCGGCGGACGCCTTGAGGCGCTGTGCCCGAAGGACGGCGCGCGGCCCGGGGGCGGCTCGTTCACCGCGCGCAACCCCGTGCGCATCCGTTTCCGCTTCCGCCTGACGCCGGGCCGTCCGGCCCAGTTGGCGGCGGACGACTTCGAGGGGCACACGGTTTCCGTGCAGGGACCGGAGCCGCGCCGCGCGCGCGGACGCGCGGCCTCCGCGGAGGAAGCGTCGTACAATACGCGCCTCTACCAGCTGGGCGGAACGCCGTACCTCTGCGCGGACGCGCGCAGCCGCGTCGCGCCGGGCTGTGCGATCCCGCCGGAGGCCTTCGCGCACATGAAGGAGGCCCTGCTGCGTAAGCTGGACAAGGCGCGCGGCGCGCCGCCCGGACGCCAGGGCGGGCGTTTCCGCGCCGGCGTGCGCTATCTGCCGCGGCGCGAGGAGCCGGTCATCACGGTGCGCGTGCGGGAGCCGGGACAGGTCACGCGGGAGCTGACGGCGCTGTACCCCGCTCTGCTGTATGTGCCGCTGGCCGGGCTGGGCAGGAATCCGGAGGAAAGCGCGAGACTCCTGCAATGGACGCGCGAACACGGCGTAACGGTCGCGGCGGAGCTGCCGTACCGCTTGGACGACGCCTCGGTCCGCGCGCTGAGCGCGGCGCGGGCGATGGGAATCACCGAAGCGGCGGCGCGGCGGCCGGAGCAGCTGGATATCCTGCGGCGGCTGGGATTTCGGGCCCGCGCGGATTTCGCGGTCTCCAATTCGCAGACGCTGAAGGAGCTAAAGGCGCTGGGCGCGGCGTCGGCCACGCTGTCGGCGGCGCTCAGCCTACAGACGGTGCGGGACATGAGCCATGTGATGGACACGGAGCTTGTCGTTTACGGACGCCGCCCGTTGCTGGTCAGCGAAACGTGTCTCATCCGGCGCGGCGGGCTGTGCGGGTGCGAGGCGCGGACGGAGCTGACCGATGCGGACGGAGCGCCGTACCCGCTGGTGCGGGAAGCGCCCGGGCATTCCAGCGCCCTGCTGGACGAGGCCAAGCTCTGGCTGATTGCCCATATTTCCCTCTGGCGGCGCGCCGGGCTTTGGGCGGCGCGTCTGGATTTCACCACGGAGAACGCGCGCGAATGCGTACAGGTCCTGGAGCGGCACACGGGCGTCGGGCGCTATGAGCCGAACCGCATCACGGCGGGACGATATTGCGAAGACTGATCAGAACGGGGGCTGTCTGAATGCCGAATCTGATTTTGGCCTCCACCTCCCCGCGCCGCCGGGAACTGCTGCGGCGGGCCGGAGTGGAGAATCTGCGCGTGATCTCCCCGGAGGCGGAGGAAGTGATCCGCCCCGGCGCTTCGCCCGAGGAGGCCGCGGCCTATTGGTCGCGCGAGAAGGCCCTCAGCGTGGCCTACGCCGCCGGCGCGGGCGATGTCCTCGTCGCCGCCGACACCGTGGTCTGGCACGGCGGCCGTATCTTCGGAAAGCCCGCCGGCGAGGACGAGGCGCGCGCCATGCTCCGGCAGTTGTCGGGAGACTGGCACAAGGTCTACACCGGCGTCACCGTTCTGCGGGACGGCGGGACGCGGACGGAGGTCGAGATCACGCGCGTCCGGATGCGCGAGCTGACGGAAGCGCAGATCGACGCCTATATCCGCACCGGCGAGCCGATGGACAAGGCCGGGGCGTATGGCATTCAGGACCGGGGCGCGCTGCTCGTCGAGCGCGTCGAGGGCGACTTTTACAACGTGGCGGGACTGCCGCTGTACCGCCTGAGCCGGATGCTGGAGCAGACGGGGATAGACCTGCTGGCTCCGGGCGTTCCGCCGTTATAATTCAACCCTGCGGGAGACGCTTTGGGTTTGCCGCAGCTTTCCGGAGGTCAGGCCATTGAAATGGATCCGGCGTCATAAAACGTTGGCCGTTGCGGGCATCGCGGCTCTGCTTGTGCTGGCGATGGCCGTCGCCTCGCTGTTCGCGTCGGGGCGCGTATCGCCCGCGTCGGACCTGCTCGGCGGACTGATGCGGCCCCTTCAGACGCTGATGAACCGTCTGGCCGGCGGCGTGGGCGGCTTTTGGGGCTATGTCTACGAGTATGAGGGACTGCTGGACGAGGTCGGGGAACTGCGCCTGCGGCTGGCCCGGGCGGAGGCGGAAATCCGGCGGCTGGAAAAGGCCGGGGAAGAGAACGAGCGCCTGCTGGAGCTGCTCGGCATCCATCAGAAGCGGCCGGACTTCCAATTTGTGCCCGCCGACATCATCCAGCGCGACATGTCCAACTGGGCGCGGATATTCACCCTCGACAAAGGCGCCGCCGACGGCGTAAAGGTCGGCGACTGCGTCATCAGCGCGGAGGGCTATATGGTCGGGCGGGTCAGCGCGGCGGGGCGGACCTGGTGCGAGGTCGTGACGGTCATTGATACCGATATGGCCGCCGGCGCGATCGTGGACCGTACCTCGCTGACCGCCGCGGCGCGGGGCAGCTTTGAAATGATGCAGAAGGACCGTTTGAGCCTGATCCATCTGCGGCCCGACGTGGACCTGATGATCGGGGACCTGGTGCTGACCAGCGGCATCGGCGGCGTCCTGCCCGGAGACGTTCCCATCGGACGGGTCGCTGACGTGCGGCAGGAAAGGGATGGCATGTCCGCGGTCGCGGAGCTGACGCCGCTGGCCGATCTGGACCGCCTGCGGGTCTGTTATATCGTCATTGGCTTTGACGGCGCTTCCGGAGAGGAAGAGGGCGGTGAGATGCCGTGATCCTCAAGGGCGGCGCGCCGGTCCCGGCGTCGCGCCGGGCGGTCAAGATTGTGCTGTACGCCTTTCTGCTGCTGCTGTGTACGCTACTGCAGATGAGCCTGCTGCCCGCGTGGCGTGTGGCGGGCGTCCATCCGCTGTGGCTGCCGGTGCTGGCGGTGATGATCGCCGTGCGGGAGGGCGAGCGGCTTGGCTTGGGCTTTGGCCTGGCGGCGGGACTGCTGTGCGATTTGCTGCTACCGCGCAGCGAGGGGTTTTTCACGGTATTCCTGATGGCCGCGGGCTTATTGGCGGGCGCGCTGTGCGAACACGTTCTGACGCGGGGCTTTGTCGCCGCCCTGCTGTGGTCGCTGGCGGTCTTCGCGGCGATGGATGTCCTGTTTTTTGTTCTGTTCTACCTGCTTCCCGGCCGTGCCGGCTGGGGCGCGCTCGTATCCGTCGCCCTGCCGGAGACGCTGTTTTCGGTCACGTCCGGACTGTGGCTGTACCTGCCGGTCAAGGGGATTCACCGGATCGCCGGTTGAGAAAGGAGCCGCGATGGAAGGCAGTAAGCTCAATATCCGCCTGGCGGTCATGGTCGCGCTCGCCCTGGTGCTGCTGACGGCGTCCGCGGGGCAGCTGTTCGCCATGCAGAACGCGCCGCCCTCCGGCCCGGATACCACGGCGTCGAGGGAACGGACCGTCATTGAATATCAAACCATCCCCGCCGCGAGGGGTGGCCTCTATGACCGCTATGGCCGCCCGCTGGTCACAAACCGCCCCGGTCTGCGGCTGACGCTGGACGAGACGCGCCTGCGCCGGGCGGAGGACCCGGCGGGGGAAATCTTAAAGCTGATCGCCGCGGCGGAGGCGGACGGCGTCGTGATCCGCGATCTCCTGCCGGTCACCGCGCCGCCCTATGAGTTTAACCTGACCGCCGAGGACGATCTCCGCGCCGTGTATCTTGAGGAGTTTCTGGCCCGGAAAAAGTACGAGCCGATGGACGCCGACGCGCTGATCGCGCGCCTGCGCGAGGATTACGGCATCGCGCCCGAGACGCCCGCCGTGCAGGCGCGCAAGGCCGCCGGCGTGTTCTACGAGCTGGAGCTGCGCCATCTGTTCACCCGCGTCGAGCCGTACCGCTATATCGCGCCCTACGTCTTCGCGCAGGATGTGTCGATGGAGCTGGTCAGCGTCGTGCTGGAGCAGGGCATTGCCGGCTGTGTGCCGGAGCCGTTCACCTCGCGCGTGTACGAGACCGAGTACGCCGCGCACATTCTGGGCCGCACGGGGCCGATCCCCGCCGGGGAGCTGGAATATTACACGCAGCTGGGCTACCGCCGCGACGATATCGTCGGCTTGGACGGCGCGGAGAATGCCTTTGAGTCCTGGCTGCGCGGCACGCCGGGACGCAAGGCCGTCGAGCAGACCGAATCGGGGCGCGTGCGGGACGTGTTCTACTCCACCGAGCCGGAGCCGGGCCGGAACGTCTACCTGACCATTGACATCCGCTTTCAGCAGCGCGTGGAGGAAATCCTGGAGGCCGGCATCCTGTATATGCAGGAACACAACGGGGAGCTGATGGGACAGGAGGCCGAGGCGGGCGCAATCGCCGTCGTCGACGTGCGCAGCGGCGAGGTGCTGGCGATGGCCAACTACCCGACCTACAGCCTGTCCTCCTTCCTCAGCGACTACGTCTCCCTGCGGGACGACCCCCTGCGGCCGATGATCAACCGCTCGGTCGCGGGCCTGTATTCCCCCGGCTCGGTGTTCAAAATGGTCACCGCCGCCGCCGCCCTGGAGACGGGGAGAATCACCGCCGGCACAAGGATTTATGACGACCGCCAGTTCACCCGCTATCCGGACTTCCAGCCGCGATGCCTGATCTATCCCGGCAGCCACGGCTCGATCAATGTCTGTGACGCGCTGAAGGTCAGCTGTAACTATTTTTTCTATGAGATCGGCTATACCATGGGCATCCGGCCGATCCGGGAGTGGGCCGAGCGGTTCGGGCTGGGGCAGTCCACGGGCATTGAGCTGGGCGGCGAGAGAACGGGCTATATCGCCAGTCCGGAAACGGCGGCGGCGCTGGGCCTGACGTGGCAGCAGGGCCTGACGCTGGTGGCGTCCATCGGGCAGAGCGACAACCTGTTCACGCCGCTGCAGATGGCCAACTACACGGCGGCCATTGCCAACGGCGGCACGGTCAACCGCGTCCATCTGATGCGCGAGGCCAAGAGCTATGATTTCACGCAGACCCACGCGGTCGAAAGCGGCGGCGTCCTGCGCGAGACGGGCGCGTCCGCCGCGACCATCGACGCCCTGCGGCGGGGGATGCTGAGCGTATCGATGGAACGAGGCGGCTCGGCCTATCAGGAGTTCGGCGACTATCCGGTCCAGGTGGCCGCCAAGACCGGCTCGGTGGAGACGGGCATTGACCGGCCGATCAACGGCGTGTTCGTGGCCTATGCGCCTTACGGCGATCCGGAGATTGCCGTCTGCGTCGTCATCGAAAAAGGCGGCGCCGGCTTCCGCGCGGCCCCGTTCGCCCGCAAGGTATTTGATGCCTGGTACGAGCTGAAAGACGAGCGGGAAACGGCGGCCGGCGAGAACCTCTTGCAAAAATGACCGTTTTGCGCTAAAATAGACGCAAAGGGGGCAAAAACCCATGGGTGCGTCTGTTGTAATTACCTCCGGTAAGGGCGGGACGGGGAAAACGGCCGTGACCGCCGGCGTGGGCGCGTGTCTGGCCGCGCTGGGCAGGAAGGTCGTCTGCGTGGACGCCGACGCGGGCGCGCGCGGCCTCGACCTCGCGCTGGGCATGAGCCATGCGCTGACCTCGGCGCGCGACCTGTCGGACGCCCTGCGGGAGCCGGACGCGCCGGACGCGTCGATGACGGAGCATCCGGCCGTGCCGGGGCTGTACCTGATTCCCGCCCCGCTGACGCTCGGCATGGACGAGCTGGAGGACCATCATTTCGGGCGGCTGATCGAAACCCTGGAGGGCCGCGCCGATTTTGTGCTGGTGGATTGCTGCGCGGGTCTGGGGCGCGGATTCCGCGCGGCCACGGAGGCGTGCCGCCGCGCGGTCGTGGTCTCGACGGCGGAAAAGCCCAGCCTGCGCGTGGCGGCGCGCGCG